>JAABSP010000159.1 GCA_011390345.1 Desulfobacteraceae bacterium | reverse complement strand
CCGGTTCCGCACAAAGGAGCTGAGAATCCGGGGCCGGAACTCCTCCAGCCGCATCTCCTCCCGCATCTTCTCCACCAGGGTTCTTTTCAGGGCCTGATACCGGTTGTACATGGGAAGAGTCCCGGCCTCGTGGCGGTTCAGCCGCTCCATAAAGGAGAGGTAGTTGAAGGCATAGATTCCGTTTCGGATCAGGGGGTGATCACCGGCCATCCCCTCGATGGTTTCGTTCATGGCCACCTCGATCATGTCCTGCCGGCGGAAATCCCTCTGGAAGACCAGCGCGGCCGCCTCGTCGATGTACTCGGCAAGATCGTCCGAACCTTCCGGAGAGCCCTCTTCCCCGCGCGGGGTTCCGGCATATCCGGCGACCCAGTCCCGAACCACCTCGAATTCCACCTCCCCGACCCCGGAGAGACGTTCCCGAATCCCCTCGAAATCCTCTGTCAGCCGCTTTCCCATGAGGTATCGGTTGAAGTCGGATGCAAGTTCGAACCCCTCCCGGCTGATACAGAAGCTCTCCTCTCCCCGGGTCAGCTCGTGGAAGAGATAGCGGGCAGCAGGGGTCGCATCGGCCCCGGAAAAGAGCCCCGATCTTTCCGCGTAATCGGACAGCAGCCCCTGCAGTTGTCCGATATACCGCTCCTGCTCATCCGGGGCCGAAAAGATCCCCTGCATCATGCCGAAGGCCGAAAGCTTCTCCCGGATGCGGGTTTTGATCTCGGCATCTTTGAAAAGGTTCCAGAAGATCCGGGCAAAGGCCCTGACCCGGGGGGAAAACCGGAGCAGACCTGCCCCGACATGGGTTCTGTAAAGGAGCCGGAGGATCTTGGCCCCGTCCCGGTCGTGAACCCCCTTGGTGTAGCCTTCGGTATAACGGGGGCCCATAAAGGCCGCGGCTTTGGACTGCCATTTTTCATCTGTAAGATCTTCGGCCCCTTCCCCGGGGATCTCCACCTCCTCTCTCTGTATCCCTTTGAGCATCTGAAAGGCCAGGTACTCGGCCCGGTAAACCGAACCGTTCTCCGACGGAACCTCCATGTCCCAGACGGGCCGGTACTCCATAAACGCCGGATCGGTGATCGGGGCAAAGAAGTCGGTTCCGGTGAGGTGGAACCACTGCCCCTCATCCCGGCGCACCACCGTCAGATCCAGAGACTGGACATTGACCGAGAAGCTGTGATTCCCCAGCCGGATCACATTTGCGCCCTCGGCATAGAGATCCTGCCGGTCCTTGAGCCGACGCACCGCATCCTCTCTCACCGTCTTCATCTGGGACTGGATATCGTCGGCCTTGACCGAATCCTCCAGCCCCAGGAGCTGCGAAACGATCTCCCGCACCTTTTCGATCATCATATCGGATGCGAAATAGGCGTTGATCTCCTCCACAGTCTCCATCCGGCCGATCCGGTTTCCCACGCCCTTCAAGATCCGCTCCGCGGCCCGCAGCAGGGTGTCGGCCTTCCGGTTCCGGGCCTCGATGAGATTGAGCTTTCGGCTTTCAAATGCGGTATAGATCTCATCCCGCTTCTCCGAAAGCTGCAGCACGAACTCGTCAAAGTCGGAAAACCGGCCCTCCAGCTCCTCGATATTGACCATCATCCGGGTGAGATACTCCTCGCACTTGGCCGGGGTGTCGCTCACATCCAGGAAGCTGATGACGCTCTGGTTCAAAAGCTTCATCTGCGCGCCGAACTCTGCTGCGCCTTCGGCCTCCATCAGGTGCTTTTTCCGGTTCCTCAGACCCGCGTTCAGGCTGTTGAGCCGGGAATAGATCTCCGAGATCGCGTCGATGATCTGGGTGGTGCGGGTTGCATCTTCGATCTTCAGGTTGGAGACGATCTCGATGAGCATCTCCAGCTCCCGGGCCGCGCCATCCAGATCCTCTTTCAACCGGTTAGCGTCTGCAACCTTCTCCACCCCTTCGATTTGGGCCTCGATCTCCGCGACCCGCTCCCGGTAGGGGTCCAAAGACTCGGGCCGGAGGAGAAATTCCACGCACTGCCCCGAGAGCTTCTCCGCGGTATCCGCGACCTGCGCCTCCATCTCATCCACGGCCTCGATGTCCAGATACCGCAACTCCTTCAAGGAGATGATCTCCCCACGAACGGCCCGCAGATCCGCAAGGCTTTTGACGAATGCGTCGATCCGGTCAAAGGGCAGGGTCTGCACCCTCTCCAGGATCTCGCGGACCCGGGCCTCGGTTCGGGCCACGGCCTCCGCGGTCTCCTTTTTCAGGCGGATCACCTTCTCGAATTCGTCGATCGCGCCCGATGCTGCCCCTTTGACCGCGATCAGGGTCTCTTTGAGGTTGAAGGCCTCGGGCCGGTCGATCCAGAAATAGGCGTCTGCCACATCCGAAGCCTTCTTCACGATATCGGTGTATAGGCCCGAATAGACCGTATCCCGGTTCAGCAGCTTGATCAGCTCGCTGCACTCGGCCATGCACCGGACGATCTCCGGGTTGCCCACCTTGAAGAGGAGGGAGTCGCTCTTTTCGGGCCCCGTCTTCTGTGAAAGGGCATAATCGCCGCTCACATAGGGGGTCTGCCAGATCTGCACCAGATGGTGCCGGGCAGGCTCATTTCCGCCCTTGAAGATCAGCATCTCCCCGCTCTCGAACAGGGAGTAGCCGTTGCAGGAAACCGGGCTCTTCACGGCCTGTTCGATGAGATTGTAGGAGAGGAGGATATAATCTCCGGACTCCTGGTGGTAGAATACATAGAGGTAATCCTCGCCGTTTGCCGACGGGACCCGGCCCTCGAAGATCATCCCCTGGATACCGGCCTCGAACCGCTTCAGCTCCCCGGTCCCCAGATAGTAGCCATCCGGAAAGATCAGCCCGTGATCATCCGGCAGAAGCACGCACGCATATTTTATGGTATCGACGCGGTGGACCATCCGGGTCTTTTCGTTGAAGATGAAATAGCGGAAGTTCTCCTCCATATAGGGCTTGATCCGCACCAGTATGACGGGGCCCAGCAGGGCATAGAAGATCTCCGAATCATCCAGGGTCTGATCCGGGTTCTGCACCGGCTCCGCGTAGATCCCCTGGCCCGAGTCGGTATTGTCCTCCACCTTGAAGGTGATGTCGCCCCCCACGGCCTCCACAAAGAGCCGGTCGTCGATGGAGACATGGGGATGCTTTCCGAACCGGTGGAGATCCCGGTGGGTGCGGGTCCACAAGAACTCGTGCTGGGGGGGGAAGGTGAACTCGTGGTCGCTCCGGTTGTCGATATAGGTCAGGGCTCCGTCCTTTACGGCCCACTTGAAGGTCTTGATATCCCGGGCCGATTTCCCCACCCTAAAGGCCATGAAGAGGTAGGGGCCGATCATGGAGAACTTGATGAAGCGGGTCCCCCGATAGTACCGGTAGAGGTTTTTGAAATCGGTGATGAACTTCTCATGGTTCAGGATATCCAGGGGAAGTTCTTTGAAGGACTGCTCCGCATATTCGTAAAGGGCAAAGACATCTAAGAGTTCGGTCTCGGTCTTCAGCCCGATATGGACGTTGTAGCCGAAGAGGAACCGGCTCCCGTCGATGGAGATCATGTCTCGCGGGATGCAGTTGTTCCGGGTGGTGATCCGGTCTGTGGCCAGCAGGGAAAAATCGATGGCCCCGAAGACCTCTTTTCTGGCCTCGTTGAGATTGTCGAGGCGGGATTTCAGCTCATTTGCCTGGGATGTGAGGCGGTTTCGGATGATCTCATAGGTTCCCCCTTCCAGAACGGGGGTATCTTCAGCCGGTCTCTTCTGCTGGTGCTGTGCCATGGGGTGATGCTCCTTCACCAGATTCGATCTGCGCCATAATGGTCGAACATAACGTCACTGCTGATCACCGGCATCTCTTCCACTAGGGACTAAAGCAATGCCTGTGTGTCCAACTTCTCTTTTCCGGGCTTCTTGAACAATGGAGAGAATCCGACCCCTTTCAAGTCGGCAGCAGACTTGTTTTGTTAAACTGAGTCGGTTCTATCCTTGGGCTCAGGCTGCTTTTTTCTCCAATAAACGAGACTCGTGTTAGATATATTCACCAGCCCCATCTTATATTTGTTTTCGATTTCCTCTAATCCTTTGGTAACGCCTTCCCATATCCCATAGTCATGCCACACTATCACCCCACCCGTTTTGACCATTTTCATAGCCTCTTCAGTGTCAGAGAGTAAATATTCATAGGCATGGGAACCGTCAACAAAAACGAGTGAACATGAATCATAATAAGAAGAAAAATCAAATTTCGCGGAATCTCCAAAGAGCCGATCTATTTTTTTTACAATACTTTTATCTGTTTTCCTATATTTATCAATTCTTGCACCAGAGGACTTCTTCTCAACCATATGCCGCTCACCCTTTTCCAATGCGTATTCTGTATCCATTTCCGGCTTAAGATCTAGTGTGAAAATATTACATGCATCTGGTGAAGAAAATGCAAGATTTATGGAAGTCCTTCCATCAAACGTCCCGATTTCAAAAATATTAGTGCCATCATCGACCTCCTGTGCGATCATGTTGAGAAAGGAGAGTTCGCTAATTCGTATATTTCCATTGGCTTGATCATGCTCCCATATTCTTGCCATTCTATTGTTTGTACATTGCTTCCATGAGATGCAAGGAAGATTTATTTGCTGTAAATGAGATTCTTTCCTGCCTCTTAATCTTTTAGAGAAACGGCGCCATTTTCTGGACACACCTGACAAAGGAAGATAAATCCAAATGCCGTAGATGCCGTATAAATACTCTTTCATTACTTAGTAATCCTCTTTCTGCCGGATAATAGATGGGCTCTTAGCGGTTCAATACAATCAGCCTGTCGCTGACTTCAAAATCCGTGAACCCATAATGGTCAGCAATAAATTTTATTGTTTCCTGACGATAAATAAACACATGAGTAGGATCGTTTTTATAATACCAATTTTTAAAATCTGTCTTTTCATCATACAAATGCGTCATGCAAATCAATGCCCCATCTGAGTTCAGCATTTTATGCAGTAATTCAAATTCTACATCAGGTTTATGAAAATGCTCCATAACCTCACAGCATACAATATAATCATATGTTTCATTGAGCAACTCAACTTTATTGGAAAAGAAAGGGTCAAATTGATTGATATTGTATCCGTTGTCTTGAAGAACTTTTGATATTACAGGAGCTGTTCCGGAACCGAAATCAAGACCCCACTGATTCGGTTTGAAATTGGTCAATATATGAGTCGTAATGGGAGATACAAACTTCTGATAACGAGTATCGTTTACATCATTATTATGTTCTTTATATCTTTTTATTTCTGCCTTTACGCCAATATAATTCTTCCTGTTTTTATACAAGCCTGAACAGTTGCTGCACATAAAGAATTCATCGCCATAAAATGGATTGTTATTCTTTTTACATAGAGGACAATTCATATAATACCTGAAAATGCAGTCGCCATGAAAATTTTCCTTTCACCCCTGCTCCCCCCTCCACAACTCTACAGATTCTCCTCATCCAATGCCTCCTTCACCTTGACGCCGAGCTGTTCCCTTGAAAACGGTTTCTGAATAAACTGCACGCCTTTGTCCAATACGCCATGATGGGCGATCACGTTGGCTGTATAACCCGACATGAAGAGACACTTCAGATGGGGATAAAAGGATAGGATGTTTTTTGCCAGGTCCCAGCCGTTCATTTCGGGCATTACCACATCGGTCATGAGCAGGTGAATCTCGCCGGGATGTTCACGGGCAAGAGAGATCGCCTCTCCGGGCCTGCCGGCCGCAAGGACATTGTAGCCCATCCGCTCAAGCATCTTCAAGGTCAGATTTAAGATGGAAGGTTCATCCTCCACCAGCAGAATGGTTTCAGTTCCGTCCAGGTTTGTTTTGTCTGAGGTTTTTTTCTCCGGACTTTCGGTTTCAGCCAGATAGCGGGACAGATAGATCCGGAAGGTGGTCCCCTGGTCCGGTTCGCTGTAAACATTGATGAAACCGTGATTTTGCTTAACGATGCCGTAGACCGTGGCCAGACCAAGACCGGTGCCCTTGTCAACGTCCTTGGTGGTGAAAAACGGTTCGAAAAGATTGGCCTGTGTCTCCTGGTCCATGCCGCAGCCGTCATCACTGACCCCCATCAGAACAAAGTCACCAGGGACAAAGCCCGGATGTTTTGCACAATAGGCCGAATCAAAGGTCGCGTTTCCCGTCTCTATAGTGATCTTTCCTACGTCCGCGATCGCATCGCGAGCGTTGACGCAGAGATTGGCAAGAATCTGATCGAT
>JAABSP010000158.1 GCA_011390345.1 Desulfobacteraceae bacterium | reverse complement strand
CTTCCGGATCGGACCCATCGCGGAAGACGGGACATTCCGGATGCACCACCGGGCCGTCACCTGCTTCCACTGCGACCAGCCGGCCTGCGTGTCGGTCTGCCCCACCGGGGCCATGCAGAAGCGGGAGGATGGGATCGTCTTTTCGGACATGGAACTCTGCATCGGCTGCCAGACCTGCGCGGTCGCCTGCCCCTTCGGGATTCCGGAGCTGAACCCGGGGACCGGAAAAATCGCCAAGTGTGACAGTTGCCGGGAGCGTCTTGACAAGGGGCTCTGGCCTGCGTGTGCGCTCAAGTGCCCTGGGGGCGCGATATCCTTTGGAAGCCCCGGCGACGTGGTTCGCCTCCGGCGGGGGGACCATGCGGTCCATATCGTGGAAACCTTCTGCCGGCCCCAGGACTGACGGAGCCGGACAAAGAGAACAGGAATGACAAATATGCTCAGACTTACCGGAAGCCCGACTGAACGGGCATTTTCCCAGGAGATCATCCGGATGAGCGGCCAGGATCTGCTGGAATGCCTCCAGTGCGGCAAATGCACCGGCAGTTGCCCCATCGCATCCAAGACCGTGACCGGACCCCGCCGGCTGATCGCGAAGATCCTGGCCGGGATGAAGGAGGAGGCTCTGAAAGACCCGACCTGGTGGTACTGCGTCAGTTGCGGGACATGTGCTGGCCGATGCCCCGTGGAGATCAACATGTATGAGGTCTCCACCGCGCTCTGCGAGATGGCCGAGGCCCAAGGGGTGAAGCCGTCGGAGCCCCACATCCATCTCTTTGAAACCCTCTTTCTCGATTCGGTGAAGAAGGGGGGCCGGGTCCGGGAGCTGAAGGCGGTGATGGCCTTCAACATCCGCACCATGAACCCCTTCAAGGATATGGTCCCGGGGATGAAGCTGATGCTCCGCGGCGCTGTCTCTCCAAAGGATCTTATGGAAAAGGAGAAACCCGATCCCGCGGTAGCCCGGATCTTCGAACGGGCAGAAGAGAGGAAGGGCGGTCATGGAAAATAATAGGGAAAAGCATTCGATAACCGCGAGCTACTATCCGGGCTGCTCCCTGGAAGGGACCGCAAGGGCCTATGATCTCTCTTCCCGGGCGGTCTGCTGGGAACTTTCCATCGACCTTCAGGAACTTCCGAAATGGTCCTGCTGCGGCTCCTCACCCGCGCTGAAGACGGATAAGCTGCTTTCAACGGCACTTTCGGCCCACAACCTGAACATTGCCGGGGCCCAGCCTTCAGACGATCTGCTGATTCCCTGCCCCTTCTGCTTCCGGCGCCTCCTGAGTGCGCAGCAGGAGATGGCCGAAGATCCGGAGCTGAAGCGGTCGGTGGAAGAGACTGTTGAAGGGAGTCCGGAAAAACCGGTGAATATCCACAGCCTGCTCGGCTTCATCCATGACCGGGTGGGGCTCGATGCGGTAAAGGAGAAGGTGGTCCGCCCCCTGGCCGGGATGCGGGTGGTTCCCTATTACGGCTGCTATCTGGTGAAGCCGCACAAGACCACACAATACGACCACCCGGAGCAGCCGGTCTCTCTGGATGAGCTGCTGACTGCGCTGGGGGCCGACGTGGTGGACTGGGACTTCAAGACCGAGTGCTGCGGCGCGGGCCTGGCCCTCAGCAAGACCGATACTGTGGAGCGGCTCTGCGGCCGGATCGTGAAGGAGGCCAAGTGGAAGCGGGCAGATGCGATCGTTGTGGCATGCCAGCTCTGCCAGGCCAACCTGGAGATGCGGGGGGAGAAGAAGGGAAACCTTCCGGTCCTCTATTTCACCCAGCTTATTGGGCTGGCCTTGGGCCTGTCGCCGGAATCGCTGGGAATGAAGAAACACCTGATCTCTCCCATGCCCATGCTAAAGGCAAAAGGGTTCGGGGAGAAGAGACCCAAAGCGTCCCGAGTCGAGGTAGGAGAATGAGCAAAAAGATCGGTGTCTATGTCTGTCAGTGCGGCACCAACATCGGCGGAAAGGTCGATGTGGCAAAGATCGCAGAGGAGATCGAAACCGAAATGGGCGATGTGGTGGTCTGCCGCCACTACAAATATATGTGTTCCGAGCCGGGACAGAAGCTGATCAGAGATGATATCGCGGAACTGGGGCTCGACTGCGTGGTGGAGGCCTCCTGCTCTCCCAAGATGCACGAGCCGACCTTCAAGAATGCGGTGGCCCAGGCCGGGATGAACCCCTATATGTTCGAGATGGTCAACATCCGGGAGCACTGCTCCTGGATCTCGGAAAACCCGGATCTGGCCACGAAAAAGGCCAAGGATCTGGTGCGGGGAGGGATCGCCCGGGTGGCCCATCACAAGCCCCTGACCGGAACCCGGAAGCCGGTGACGCCCTCGGCCCTGGTGGTGGGCGGCGGGATCGCGGGGATCACCGCGGCCCTGAAGATCGCAAAGGCCGGCTACAAGGTCTATATGGTCGAGAAGGAGGAGATCGTCGGTGGCCGGATGGCCCAGTTCGACAAGACCTTCCCCACCCTAGACTGCGCTGGCTGTACCCTCACCCCCAAGACCAGCGAGGTGGGGCGCCATCCGAACATCGAGATCCTGACCAAGGCCGAGGTGACAGGGGTGAGCGGCTTTGTTGGGAACTTCACGGTGAGGGTCAGGCAACAGCCCCGGTATGTGAGCGAGGAGAAATGCACCGGATGCGGCGACTGTCAGGGGGTCTGCCCCATCGATGTCGTCAGTGATTTCGAGGTGGGGCTCTCGAACCGCCATCCCATCAGCCGGCCCTTTCCCCAGGCCATCCCCAACACCTACTCCATCATCAGAAGCGGACAGCCCCCGTGCCAGAGCGCGTGTCCGGCCGGGGTCAATGTGGTCGGCTACATGAACCTGACCGGCATGGGGAAGTATGACGAGGCGCTTGCCATGGTGCGGGAGCGGATGCCCTTTGCCGCTTCATGCGGCCGGATCTGCTTCCACCCCTGCGAGGCGGTGTGCAAGCGGGGCCAGTTGGACGATCCCCTTGCCATCTGCCACACCAAGCGGTTTCTGGGGGACCGGGAACTTGCCATGAAGAGCTTCTCCCATCCGCCGGTGAAGGAGGCCAAAGCGGAGAAGGTGGCCATTGTGGGCGCAGGGCCTGCGGGTTTGTCTGCGGCCTACTATCTCGCGCTGGAGGGGTATCCGGTGACGGTCTTTGAAAAGCTCCCTGCGGCCGGCGGTATGCTCATGGTGGGGATTCCCGAATACCGGCTGCCCAAGGAGATTCTGAATGCCGAGATCGAAAACCTCAAAACTTTGGGCGTCGAGATCAGAACCGGCGTCACCTTCGGAAAAGATGTCACCTTTGAATCCCTGGAGAGCGAAGGGTACCGGTCATTTTTCATCGCGACGGGCCTGCACAAGAGCCTCTCCCTCCGGATCGAAGGGGAGGAGACCCAAGGGGTGATCGGCGGAACCGATCTGCTCCGGGATACGGCCCTGGAACAGGTGAAGGCAAAGGCGGAAGGGAAGGAACCGGCCACGCCGGCCATCGGAAAGAGGGTGGTCGTGATCGGCGGCGGAAACGTGGCCATCGACTGCGCCCGAACCTGCGCCCGGCTGGGGGCCGAGGTGGTGGTCCTCTACCGCCGGACCCGGGCCGAGATGCCGGCCTGGGACATCGAGGTGGACGAGGCTGAAAAGGAGGGGGTGCGCTTCGAGTTTCTCGCGGCCCCGACAAAGGTGATCAGCGAAAACGGCAAGGTGACAGGGCTGGAATACCTCCGGATGGAGCTGGGCGCGCCCGATGATTCGGGGCGGCGCCGGCCCGTGCCAATGGAGGGCTCCGAGAGGGTGATGGACGCGGATACGGTTGTTCCGGCCATCGGACAGGCCCCGGACACTTCGTTTCTGGAGGGTTTGGGGCTGGATGTGGAGCGGTGGGGAACCATCCGGACCGAGGAAGAGACCCTGGTCACATCCAGACCCGGCGTCTTTGCCGGGGGCGACTGCACCCTGGGCGCGGCCAGCTTTGTGGAGGCCGTGGCCCACGGCCGGATGGCCGCGGAATCGATCCACCACTATCTGGCCCACGGCGGACTCCGGCCCGTAAAGCCGGTGGAACGCTCCGTTCCCGAGGAGCTGACTCAGGAGGAGCGGGACCGGGCAAGGCCCATCCAAAAGCAGCGGATGCCCCATCTTTCCGCGGAAAAGCGGGGGGGGAACTTCCACGAGGTGGAGCTGGGCTTCACCCAAGAGATGGCCAAGGCCGAAGGAGAGCGGTGCCTCAGTTGCAGCCTCTGCTGCCAGTGCGGCGAGTGCGTGAAAAAGTGCGGGCCCGGCGCCATTGATCTGACCGAGACCGAGAAGATCCGGGAGATCGATGTGGGGGCCATTGTGGTGGCCACAGGGATCGACATCTTCGATGCGAAGAAGTATCCGGAGTACGGCTTCGGCCGATATCCGGACGTGATCACCAACCTCCAGTTCGAACGGCTCTGCAATGCGTCGGGCCCCACCGGCGGCAAAGTCCTGAAACCGAGCGACGGCACTGTTCCCAAAAGCATCGTCTTTGTCCAGTGCGTAGGATCGAGGGACCGGGCCAAAGGCAACGAATACTGCTCCAAGGTCTGCTGCATGATCAGCGCGAAGCAGCTCAGCATCTTCAAGCACTTCAGTCCTGACGGCCAGGCCTACGTCTTCTACATCGACAACCGGGCCGGGGGCAAGGGGTATGAGGAGTTCCTGCGCCGGGCCATCGAGGAGGACGGGGCCCGCTACATCCGGGGCCGGGTCGCGAAGATATTCCAGGAGCGGGACAAGCTGGTGGTGCGGGGCGAAGACAGCCTTGCCGGGGTTCCGGTGGAGGTGGAGGCCGACATGGTTGTGCTGGCCACGGGGCTGACCGCGCAGACCGACTATATGACGGTGGCAAGGGCACTGAACCTCTCCACGGACCGGTACGGCTTCTTCATCGAATCCCACCCTAAGCTGGGGCCTGTTGAGACCTCCCTCTCCGGAATCTATCTGGCCGGCGGGGCCCAAGGTCCCAAGGACATCCCCGAGTCGGTGGCTCAGGGGGGTGCTGCCGCGGCAGAAGCCCTCTCCCTCTTTGGAATGGGGGAAGTGGAGGTGGAGCCGACGGTCGCGATGGTGGATTCAATCCGCTGCACCGGCTGCCGGACTTGTGTGGGGCTGTGCGCTTATACCGCGGTCTCCTTTGACGAATATACCAAGACAGCATCCATCAACGAGGCCCTCTGTCAGGGGTGCGGAACCTGTGCCGCTGCCTGTCCTGTGGCCGCGATCGGTGTGCAGCACTACACGCCGGATCAGGTGATGGCGCAAATCGAAGGCATACTGGGGGGATAGAAGAAAAACCATGACAACCGATTACGAGCCCAAAATCATCGCTTTTCTCTGCAACTGGTGCTCCTATGTGGCCGCGGACGCGGCCGGGGTCTCCCGGTTCGTGCAATTGCCCAACGTCCGGGTGATCCGGGTCTTCTGCTCCGGCATGGTCGATCCGGGATATGTGATCAAGGCCTTTGCCGAGGGCGCGGACGCGGTGCTGGTGGCCGGATGCCACCCCGGGGACTGCCACTATATCTCCGGCAACATCAAGGCCATGCGCAGAGCGGCCCTTCTGGACCGGCTCCTGACCGAGATGGGCGTAGAAAAGGGGCGGTTCCGGCTGGAGTGGATCGCGGCCTCGGAATCGCCCAAATATGCCGAGGTGATCAACGAGATGACCCGTTCGGTTCAGAAACTCGGCCCCTTCAGAGTGCAGAGGTGCGCGGGATGAGAACGAAAAAGCCCTTTCAAATCGCGGTTTACGGAACAGCAGGCTGCAGAGCCTGCGAGAACAACATCATCGACCTTCACTATCAGGTCAACTCATTTGCCGGAAGAGCGGAGTTCAAGTTCTGGCCCTATCTTCTCGGCTCCTCCTTCGACGATCTCAGGGACGATCTCGGGAAGGATCTCAGGGAAGATCCCGGGGACAATATAGGTGAAGATGAACGATTCGACCTTGCCGTCTTCGCGGGTTCGGTGCGAAACGAGGCCGATGCAGAAGCGGCCCGAACTCTCCGAAAGAAGTCGGATATCCTGCTGGCCTGCGGGGCCTGTGCGGCCTTGGGGGGGCTGCCGGGGCTGGCCCATCTGAACCCCGATCTGAAAGGGGGCAGCGGGGAAGGATCAGATCTCTGTTCCGGAGACCGCGACAATGCCCAAGACGATCCCAAAGAGTTGGATCCGGCCCTTGCCCTGCCGAAAAAGATGACGCGGGTGCAAGCCCTCTCCCAGGTCGTGCCGGTCGATTACACGGTTCCCGGCTGCCCCC
>JAABSP010000157.1 GCA_011390345.1 Desulfobacteraceae bacterium | reverse complement strand
GACATGGGCAGGCTCAAACAGCGGGCCGCAATGTCTTTGGACACGGGAAAATCACCCTTCCCATGTCCCAATTCCGCAAACGCCCCTTGCAGGTGCAACAGCATGATGGAAAGCACATGAACATCTTTTCGATCAACGATTTTTCGAATGACCTGCATAAGATTCCCTTTCAGTCATCGACCCATTCCATCTTCCGGTTCCGGGCATCCCTCCGATAGTGCAAAAGATCATCCCGACTCGCCACCCGGCCATTCAGCGGATCGAGGACATGCTGCGATGAGTGCGCGCTTCATTCAGAATATCTGTCCATTGGCTTCAAGCAGTTCGGGAACCATGATTTTCAATTTCAAATATTTTCCCAATCTTCCATTGAAATCTCTGCTTGCTTTAATATCTCTTTGAGAAGGCTGATGTGTATATCTTTATTCCCATGGGGATTCGGTATTCGTATCTTCTTGCGCCCTTTTTTCATGAACTGATGTTTGGCGCCGGTAAACGGGCCATCAAACCCGAACCTTCTGAACTTGGCGATGATCTCTTTTCTGGAGATGGTTTTGTTCACTTCACGCTACGGCTTTTTGAGGAATCTTCACCGTAAAGCCGTTCACAACAGGTAACGGATCATTATCGCTTATTTTTATAACGATCCATTCTTCAAGCACTTCCATGAGTTCACTTCGGCACAGTTCGACAGTTTCCGCATTGGCCCACACACCTTCAAAACCCTCGATTTCAGCAAACCATGTATCGTCTTCGAGTCTTTTATATGTTGCTTTTTCTAAAGCTGCCTTTACATATTCCGTTATCATGGCTGCGCCTCAGAGATAAATGAATTATCTCATTTCATTTCGATCGAGATTTAAACCCATGCCTTGACCTGCTCGAATGAATCCCATTCAAGAATTAGGCCACCCAGTTCCAGAAGGGCTTCCGGGTCGCTAAGCTCCCGAAAACCTTCCCTTTCCAATAATTCAATCACTGTATTTTTTTTCTAATGCTTTCAGCAGCATTTCTTTATCTGTTTTTTCTGTGGGAATGTACTCGTAATCTGAACCCATCGATATTTTGCGGACTGAATTCGGCAACAATCGCTTCATCCGGCAAATCGACGACCACCGTAAATCGATCTCGTGTAAATCTGATCGGCTTTGAAAATTCAAGAAATTTTATCGAGAAGTGAAAAATATTGATTTCTGCTCATGCCTGCGGTTCTCATATTATTTTTGATGATGTCCACATCGACTTCGTCATATTCAGGGATGACCACCGCTCTTTTGCCTTCCGGGCAAGTCAGAATATGATGCGAACCTTTTTTGCGTTCATAAGTACACCCATATGTTTCAAATATTTTCAACTGAATACGCCAGTGAGTCGGGGAAAGCTTGGCCATCAATGTACCTGCATGTCAAGCTTTTCAAAGCCGATCATTTCAGATTGGGGGACGGCGACCCCCCCGGTCAAATCATAGCCGCATTCATCAAGGTATTCGTTCAAAGTACCCATACGGGACATTTCTTCGAACTGAATCTCGATCACTTCTAAAAGGTTCTTTTGCGCTTCCTCCCGGGTTCTGCCTTGAGAGACAAAGTCGAGTTCGGGACATTTGGCTAAAAACCAATCCTTCTTTCGCCATATTTGTATTGTCAGATGAAGTTTCATCGTTATACTGCCGTTTCTATGCTTTCGAGCGTGGTAAGCCGGTCTTCCAATTTTGTTGAGAGTTCAAATCTTTCAAAACCGATCAGACATGTACTGCCTGCAATTATTATTTCTCTCAAAGATCAAGCTCCTCCCTTAATTTTTCGGGAGAATAATTTATTGTGGGAATTTTATAATTGCCAAGGACATCAATATAAGATTGTTTTGAAAATCCCGCCATTTCAGCAGCTTGACCAAGAGTAATTTTTCCGACCTCATAAAGCTTTAATGAAAGAAGCAGCTTTGCTTCCTTTTCAGATAAGTTAAAAGGAAGTTCTATTTTCAAGGCATTTAAACTCATACTTATTCCTCTCGATCGAGATTTAAACCCTTGCCTTGACCTGCTCGAATGAATCCCATTCAAGAATTAGGCCACCCAGTTGGGTTAACGATCCTCGCGCAAAGAAAACGCTTCCATCAACGCGTGAACATTTTAGATTGTTCTGTTATGAGTGTCAAGAGAGATGTATTCATTCTTTTTTTCAGGCCCGGCAAGGTCAAACTCAAATTTGAGGTTGGCGAACGGCCTCATTTGGTGTAATAGAGAGATAGTGAGTATATAAAACAGTCGGTAAACCAGGACAATTCCAGTTGAGCGGCAAGGAGGGAAACTATGGCAGTGCTTACCATCTCAAGACAATTCGGCGCGGGGGGACGGACCCTTGCAGAGAAGGTTTCGGAACAGATCGGATACAAGGTGGCACATGAGGAGGTGATCGAGAAGCTGGCGGAGAAGGCGAAGGTTTCGGCAGATGTGGTCAAGGCATTCGAAGACGAGGGTCGGGGGCTTATCCGGCGGGCGTCGAGCCTGCTGACGCCCCAGCGGTTCATCGACCATGTGCTGGACCCGAAGCGGAACTATATGGATGGGGATACCTATGTCGATCTGCTCCACAAGATCATTCCCGAGGTCGCAGATGAGGGGAACATCATCATCCTGGGGCGGGGGGCTCAGTTTGTCCTGAAGGCGCGTCTGGATACCTATCATGTGCTGCTGGTGGCCAGCCGGGAACACCGGATTCGGTTCATGCAGGAGAAGTATGAACTCTCTGAAGGGAAGGCCCGGGAGGTGGTGGACAAGCAGAGCAAACGGCGGGAGAAGCTGATGCGCCTCTTCCGGCACGGGGACTATGACGAGCCGACCCGGTATGATATGACCCTGAATATGTCCAAAATCTCGATGGATAGCAGTGTTGATCTGGTGGTGGATCTGGTCAATTCCGATGCAAAAGGGAAGAAGGCGGCCTAAAGGAGGCGGTTTTACCAGCGGGCCGGGACCCGCACCCTCTTTCCGGCTCTGTTGTTGAAGAGCAGATGGCCGTGCTTTCTTCCGTAGAGAAAGAGTTCTCTGGTGATCCGGACATCTTCGGTGCAGTACCGGATGATCTCCTCGATCCGGCCCTCCTTCCACCATCGGAGGGCCTGGAGGCCATCTGCCGATTTCTCGGCGTTCAGCGTCACTTTGGCCAGTTGATCCAGAGAGAGGCGGAACCCGAGCCTTTTCTTCACCTCTTCGAGGAGGTCGAGGGTGGGCAGGGTCGAAAAGTCGAAGTCGATGCAGCCGGAGAGGACAAGGTAGTCGAAGCGGCGGATGTTGAAGCCGACCACCAGATCCAGGGATTGAAGGTGGCGCATCAGCGCGTCGATCTCATCGTGGCTGTAGGCGGTGTATGTGTCAGATTCGGAGTCGTAGAGGACTGCGCAACTGACGCCCATCTGGTCGGCTCTGTGCCATCCGCCCACCTCGTCGGCCGAGCGCTGGGTCTCGATGTCGAGGACCCCGTACCTGATATCCGGGGGAGGAGTTTCCGCGGCCGCCGGCTCTCTCTGCGGGGATTCTTCGAATCCAAGGACCGGTTGGGCCACAGATGGGGCCTCGGCCTTCAAAAGCATCCTGTCCAGCAGAAATAGCGCGGCCTCTTTGTCGATGGGGCGGTTGCCGGAGCCGCACTTGGGAGAATGGACGCAGGAGGGGCAGCCGGTGTTGCAGGGGCAGTCTTTGATGGCCTTGCGGGTGGAGAGGAGCAGTTCTTCGGCCCCGAAAAAGGCCTGCCGGGTGAGTCCTGCGCCGCCGGGGATACCGTCGTAGATGAAGACTGCCGCGGTTCGGATCTGGGGGTGCATGGGGGTTGAGATGCCGCCGAGATCGTTCCGGTCCGCCATCACCAGCAGCGGGAAGATGCCGATGGCCGCGTGTTCGATCGCGTGGATGCCGCCCATGAAGTGGATGTAATTCTTCTCTGCGGCCTGTTGGATCTCCGGGGGGATGATGAACCAGATCCCCTCGGTCTCGTAGACCTGGGGCGGCAGTTCCAGGGGGTGGATGCCCAGCCGCTTTCCTCCGCGGATCTTGATCCGTTCGTAGCCGACCACCTGGTCCGTCACCCGGAGGCGGCCCGAGTAGATCCGGGTTCCCCGGACCGGGTGCTGGCCGTCGATCTCGATGATCTCTGTCTCCTTTCGGCTGCGGACCCGGGTGTAATAGTCGAGTTCCCCGGCCTCCACCATTGCGCTCTTCCCCTCGATGTCGAGATGGGCCACCCGGTAGGTTCTGCCGCAGTGGAGATAGACCGCGCCCGGATGGGTCTCCCGAAAGGCCCGGAATCCGTCGATCTCCCCCAACCGCTCTCCGTTATCTTTGCAGATGATGCCATACCGGCTCCCGGTTCCCCGGAGATCAACATCACGGTGGGGCATCTTCCTTCTGGAGTAGATCTCCCGGCCGTCTCCGCTCTGCAGCAGTTCTCCCCGCTCCAGCAGTCGATCTGCAGCCCTTTTTGCAGAAAGGGATGAGAGGATCGGCTCCTCCCTCCGGAGGGGCCATTCCGCGGCCGCGCAGACCAGATGTTTTTCCAGGATCAGGTCGTTCTCCGGGTTGACCACTGCGGACTCGGGGGGCCGGGTGAGCAGCTCTTGGGGGTGGCGCATGAAATACTGGTCCAGCGCGTCCTCTCCGGAGACGAGGATCATCGCGGCATCCTGTCCGCTGCGGCCCACCCTGCCGGCCCGCTGCCAGGTGGCCACCACGGTTCCCGGATACCCCACCAGAATGCAGAGATCCAGATCCCCGATGTCGATGCCCAGCTCCAGTGCGCTGGTGGAGATGACGGCCAGGAGTTCTCCGTTCGAGAGGAGGGCCTCGATCTCCCGCCGCTCTTCCGGAAGAAAACCGGCGCGGTACGCGCTGATCTTCTCCTTGAAGCGGCCCGACCCGCTCCCGGCCCAGAGCGCGATCAGCTCGGCCAGCTTCCGGGATTGTGTATAGACGATGGTCCGAAGTTTCCGGTGCAGGGCCGCCTTGAGCAGTTGGATCGCGGTCTGAACCGGTCCGGAGACAGAATCCATCAGCACCAGGTGGCGCTTTCCCACGGGGGCCCCGCTTTGGGCCACGGTCTCGGCGTGGAGTCCTGTAAGCTGCTGAGCCAGTTGGGCCGGATTGGCCACGGTTGCCGAACAGAAGACAAAGACCGGATGGGCCCCGTAATGGCCGCAGATCCGGATGAACCGCCGAAAGACCTGGGCCATGTGCGCGCCCATGATCCCCCGGTAGGTATGCACCTCATCCACCACCACCATCTGCAGGTTTGCGTAAAAGGAGGCCCATCCCTTATGATAGGGGAGAAAGGAGAGGTGGAGCATGTCCGGATTGGTCAGGATCACGTTGGGAGGCCGCTTCCGGATCCGCTTTCGATGCGCGTCCGCGGTGTCGCCGTCGTAGATTTCAGCTTCGGCCGGAACACCGCTCTCACCGGCCATGCGCCGGAACCCAACCAGTTGGTCCTGGGCCAGGGCCTTCAGCGGAAAGAGATAGAGAGCCTTTGCACCGGGATCGGCCATGATCCGCTCCAGAGCCGAAAGGTTGTATATCAGGCTTTTGCCGCTCGCGGTCGGGGTTGCCGCCACAACATGGCGCCGGGCCCGGAGATGATCCAGGGCCTCGGCCTGATGGCGGTAGAGCCCTTCCACTGAAAGCTTTTCCAGCAGCGCCATGATCTTTTCCGGGTCCGGCGAACCTAATTGCCCATATTCGGCCTCACGCGGGGGCAGAAGGGTGTGGTGGACCACCTGCTCCTTCATCCGGGGCGCATTCTTCAGGGCATCGATATATTCGTTGATGTCGGGTATTTTTTTCATCTCCTCTTTTCCTGTGAACCCCTGCCATCATAGGGGATCATGGCCCGTTTGTAAACGGTTCCGCATCGATTTGGCTGTTGATCGGTTTTTTAAGCATATGCTGCCATTTTTGTCATTTCCCACTAAAAGTGCGAATTCCTCTTGAAAAATTGGGGGGATTTGCTAAGAATGGTTTAATTTGTTGAATCGTCTTTATCGATTCGCGGACATTTGATTCAAACGGACGCTTTTGCCGACATCAATTTGCCGACATCAAAAGGAAACCCCTCGATGAAAGAAGCCATCTCTTGCCGATCTTCCTGACCTTCCTGAAGCGAGCCTTCCGTCTCATGCACCGGGAGAAGATCTTCCAGGTGCTCCTTCTCATTCTGCTGATTATACTCCTGGGAAGCTGGGGGTTCATCGCTTTTGAAGAGGGAATGGACTTTGCCGATGGGGTCTGGTGGTCTGTGGTGACCATGACGACCGTGGGCTACGGAGACATCTCCCCGGCCACGCCCGGGGGACGGA
>JAABSP010000027.1 GCA_011390345.1 Desulfobacteraceae bacterium | reverse complement strand
ATGGGGTTCGCCTACGGCCTCGGCGGGATGTTCTCTCCGGTGGTCGGAAAGTTCGCGGATATCTATTCGGTGGAAGGAACTCTGATTGCGCTCTCCTTTGTGCCGTTGCTGACGCTTCCCATCATCTGGTTCTTTCCGGAAGATGGAAGGGGAGAGGGGAAAGAGGCGATCCCCGTAAAAGGATCACCATAAAACCGGGAATAAAACCGGGAATAAAATCAGGAAAGGAGGATACCATGTCAAAAGTGATGATTCATCCGGCAACCTACGAGACGGCCCAAGAGGCCGTTGACCGTGCATTCGAACTTTTCCCGCAGGACTTTGAAGGAAAGAAGGTGCTGATCAAGCCCAATGTGCTTCGGGCTGCGGGGCCCCTCGAGGGGATCACCACCCATCCGGCTGTGATGCGGGCCGTGGTGGAAAGAGTTGAGGCGATGAATCCCTCATCTATCGTGGTGGGGGACAATCCGGGCGCGGTCAGCTACGGGGCAAACGAACAGAGCTTTGAAGAGACCGGGCTGACAGATGCCGCAAAGGGGTATTACCGCAACATCGGAAACGATTCGGTAAAGGTTCCCTTCAACCCCCGGTACATGGATCCGATCAGCGTCTCCCGCGCGGTCTTTGATGCCGACGTGATCATAAGCCTCCCCAAATTCAAGACCCACGGGCTGACGGTGATCACCGGCGCGATCAAGAACAGCTACGGATTTCTGCCGGGTGCGCAGAAGGCCCGGCTCCACAAGATAGCCGGAAGTCCGCCGCCCTTTCATGACCTGATCGTTGCGGTCTTCGGGCTCCGGGTTCCGGATCTTTTTATCATGGATGCGGTGTTGGGGATGGAGGGCAACGGCCCTGCCTCGCCCGATCTGCGGGATATCGGCCTGATTCTGGCATCGGACAATGCCGTGGCGATGGATTCGGCCGTTGCAAGGCTCATGGGCCTCGACCCTGGAAAGCTGCGGTTTCTGCAGAAGGCAAAGGAAGCCGGCTTTGGAGATTATGACCCGGAGAGCATCGAGATCATCGGCGAGCTGAAGCCGATTCCCGATTTCAAGGTCCCGCCGCTGGGGGGAGAGGCGGTGACAAACAACCCGGCCATCCAGGAGCTGCTGCAGAGCAAGACCTTTCTTCGGCCCGTAGCGGACCCGGAGACCTGCACCAGTTGCGGCACCTGCATCGAGCAGTGCCCGGTATCCGCGCTGGCCATGCCCGAGGAGATTCCGATTGTCGATCCGGATGAATGCATTACATGCTTCTGCTGTCAGGAGATGTGTCCGGAGAAGGCGATTATGCTGCAGTGATGGAACCCGGATGCATCTGATGACTTTGATGGGCTGTGATGGGTTGTCTCAGCCCCATTGTTTTTTTGATCTTTTGTTGATGGTTTGGTGGGTTTGCGGTTTGGCTTTCCTTATCAGGGGAATTCGGGTTCAGGGATATTGCCAACCGTTTCTTTTCATGGTATAGCCGTTTTCATACCGATGCAATTTCGGCCCTGCGGAACAGGACATGAGGCCGAAGGAACATAATCCCCATGCGAGCGCGTATGAACACTATGGTTTCCAAAAAGATACTGATCGTATCGGCAAATCCCCTCATAAACCTCCTGCTGGCCGGTTCAATGCCCTATCCCCTTCCCGGCGGCGGGATGTCGGACAACATCTATATCATCATCACCATGCGCTCGGATTTCATAGGGGACTGCGCCGGCTTTCCAGGTCTTGCCGAGGCCATCAACGCGGGGCTCTACCTCACCCCCCAGTTGAACCGGGAGCAGTTGAGCGAGGCCATCGAAGAGCCGCCCGCGGTGGTGGGGTGCGACATCGAACCCGCGCTGATCCGGCGGCTGTTGACCGATGCCGGAGACAACCCGGATCATCTTCCCCTGCTCCAGCATCTGCTCCAGTGGCTCTGGTACAAGGCAAAAGAGGATGGGCGGGAGCCGGTGCGCCTGACGCTGGCCGATTATGAGGCGATGGGCGGTTTTGGAAAGGCGTTGTCGGAGCGGCTGGATGCGATTTATAAAAAAGAGCTGACGGAAAGAGAGGCGCGGATTGCGGAGATCCTGTTCCGGAATCTGAGCAAGCGGGACACGGAACAGCGGGATATCCGGCAGCCGGTTCGGGTGGATCGGGTCGCGGCGCTTGCCGGGGTGGAATCGGAGGAAGTGATCACGGTGGTGGAGCATTTCCGGGGGCGGGGGCGGAACTTTATCATGCCCTATCTCGGGGATCTTGGGCCGGAGACGTTGCTGGACGTTTCCCATGAGAGCTTGCTGCGCCAGTGGGAGAGGCTGCGCGGGTGGCTGGCGGATGAGGCTCGGTCTGCGGAGATGTATAGGCGGATCGAGAGGGCGGCGATTCGGTATAAAAATGAGGAAGGGGATCTGCTGGCGAGGCTGGATCTGGCGTATGCTAGGGCGTGGTGGGAGGAGAAGAGGCCGACGGCATTGTGGGCAAGTCGTTATGGCCTGCACTTTGATCTTGCCGAGAGTTTTTTAAGTGCCAGCGAAGAGAAGAAAGTGCAGGATGAGGAAAGAAAAAGGCAGGAGTATCTGGAGCGGACTCTGGAGCTTTTCGAATCCCGACTCACGCATGCTTCTCTTCTTGCAAAGATTGAGGATTATGCGGCGGCCCGCGAAACATTGAACGAGACTCGGGAGCTGGATAAGGAAATGCCGGCCGATCGGCTTTATGCGCGGAACCTGATGGCGTGGTATGCAGATCTGATGGGTGGGCAGGCGGAGAAGGTGTATGAGGGGGCGGGCGCGGTATTGCAGAATGTTGCGGTCAGCCCGGACCGAAGCCTTCTGGCGGCTGTGGGCGAGCGGGGGGCGGTCGTGCTGTTTGATGAAAAGAGCGGGGAGGTGCGGGCGCGGTTGGTGGGGCATAAAACCGTGGGGAGTGCGCAAGAGACCAGTGTCAAGGCCGCTGTTTTTCACCCGGAAGGCAAATGGCTGGCAACCGCAGGAAATGACAGCCGCATCATTCTCTGGTCGCTTCCGGATGGCGAAAAGTTGAAGGAGTGGGAAGCGCCGGCAAAAGTTAAGGCGCTGGCATTAGGCCCGAATGGCGACATGCTTGCCAGCGGCCGCACGGATAATGACATCACCCTATGGAATGGGGAAACCGGGGAAAGGCTGAGGACGCTTGAGGGGCATCAAAACAATATTTCCGGGCTCGCCTTCAGCCCGGATGGGCGACTTCTTGCAAGCTCTTCGTATGACCGGACCGCGCGGGTGTGGGATGTGGAAACAGGGGAAACTCAAAATGTTCTGCAAGGGCACACGAATGCTGTCCAAGGTGTGGCTTTCCACCCTGACAAACCGATTCTCGCCTCGTCGAGCGATGATAAGTATATCGTCTTATGGAATTTGGAAACAGGGGATCGCATAAACGTCCTCCGAGGACATGAAAACTATGTTGTCAGCCTTCAATTCATCGATAAAGGCCGCCGCCTGATATCCTCAAGCATGGATCGCACTCTCCGCATCTGGGACACCGATACGGGCGTCACGCTTCGGGTGCTTCAGGGACATCAGGCGGGGGGGACCGGCCTTGCGGTGAAGGATGATGCCGTTTACAGCGCCGCGAATGATGTCACGGTCAGGCGGTGGGGAATGAATATTGAAGATTTGAAGGTCATCGATCTTCAGAAGGAGTTGGCCTCCTCTGCCATTTCACCGGATGGGACGGCTGTCGCGGCGGGTTGTGCAAATGGCGATTTGATTCTCTATTCAATGGAACATGGAGATACGCTATGGGAACAGAAAGACACAAATGTAGACAGGATTATGCGCCTCGCATTCAGCCCTGACGGAAGCCATATCATATCGGGCGGTTTCGATGATAAAACACTAAAGCTATGGGACGCCAAGGAAGGCACTCTGATCCAGACCTTTGAAGGCCACACAGACGCCGTCCATGCCGTCGCCTTCTCCCCCGACGGAAAGGCCATCGCCTCCGCAAGCTATGACGGCAGGATCGGCCTGTTCGAGATCGGAAAGGAAGAGGGGAAGTTTCACGCGGCGCATGAAGGAATAGTTGGCAGCGTCGCATTCAGCGGTGATGGCGCAAGCCTTCTCAGCGCAGGCGTTGACGGCGCCACGCGCATTTGGGACATCCGCACATGGCTCCCGACATTGATCAGGGAATACCCGAAATCGAACGAAAGGATCATATGGGCCGCCATCAGCCCGGACGGAAAGCGAATCGCCGCCGTGGGCCGCGATCTTTTGGTGCATGTCTATGATACGGAAAGCGGCGGGGAAGAACACGCCTTTGTCGGGCATGAACAGGCGGTTTTTCGCGCCGAATTCAGCCCGGATGGCGGGCAGGTGGCAACCGTCAGCGGGGACGCCACCGTCCGATTCTGGGATCTGAAAACCGGAACCGCGCTTTTCAAAATCGAACTGCCTTCCCCGAAAGGTCCACCCGTACCTTTATGGGACTTCTCCTTCCGCTGCACCCCCTCCGGCGACTGCCTCATCGCCGTCCCCCTGACCAGCGGAAAACTCGTCCTCTACCGAATGCAAGGGATTTACAAGGATTGATGCCACCGCAAAACCGGCAAAAGAGGGAATCCTTTACAAATTCAACTGCAACTGCCTTTCCCGCGCCTCATTCTTCTCATTCCGGTAAACCTCGGTGGTCCAAAGCTCATTCCGATGAACCTTGTAAAGGTTCATCGTTTCATGACCTCGAAAACGATTTGTAAGGCAGCCTCACCTGCGCTATCCCATCCGATACCTGTTCGAACTCAGGATCTTTGTGAACGAGCGTCGCGCTTTTGGACATAGCCAGCCCCGCGATGCAGCAATCTGCCAAGGACATTCGGTTCTTTGCCTTGATACCGCGGATCAGCTTTGTCAGATTCAAATCCAACGGCACCGGGATGAGCGGCAGCTCTCGAATCAATTCCAGCCGTTTTTCCGCTATTATTTCTCCCTGCTCCTGAAGCGAAACATAGAAGATCTCTATAGCCGTAATGGCTGAAATAAAAATCTCATCCATGCCGTCTATCGCCCTCATCAGCAGAGAATGAACCGTTTCCGCGCCCTCTTCATTTTCGATGTAGGCAAACAGAGCAGAAGTATCGAAGACATACGCCGTCATCTCGACTCATCCGCGTTTCTTTCCCTCAGAAGCGCCGCAACCAGATTCCCGTTTCCGGTTCCTCTGAGACGCTTCATGGCTTCGACAGCACTTCTTTTTCTCAAAAACGCCCTGGCCAAACCCTCATCTTCAAAGGAGAGAGTCAATCGCATGTCGGAGGGCAAAGGGGTCTGCGTCAATATGGATTGGAATTCGGATACGGTGATATGGATTTCGGTTGGCATGATGAGTTCCTTTTCAAGATCCTCAAAAATTCCGCAGGTCAGGCAATGGCTAAATCATACATCCGAACGGCGAATGTGTCAACGTGAGTGGGTTTCCCTCAATTTTAACCATATGGAAATGGAGATACGGGTCGGCCCCCCAAGCGGACCGGCTTTTTTGATTTTTCTTGCAAGTGGCTTTGCAATCGAATATATTCTCATCCGAACATGGGCAGGATACCCGTAACCCCAATCTCACCAAATGCAAATTTCAAAAGCTGTCCCTGCGGGTCTGCATATCAATTTCGTACATGAACCGGAAAGAAAATCCGCGGTCTGCACCCTGTAGGATGTGTCCAATCCCTGCCTGTATCTGATCGAGGAAACGAAAGAGAGCGATTGTCACATCTCCGCCTTACCCTGCTGCTATGCACCGCGGAAATCCTCGGCCTCTCAGGTCTTGCCGCGTTTCCCGCACTGCTGCCCCTCTTCCTCAAGACCTGGAACCTCACCCACACCCAGGCCGGATGGCTCAATGCGGTCTATTACGGCGCGTATGTGCTGGCGGTTCCGGTACTCACGATCCTGACAGACCGGCGGGATGCCCGTTCCATTCTGCTCTTCGGCCTCTTTGTCGGCGCGGTTTCATCCATCGGATATGCCGCGGACGCGGACGGCTTCACCTCTGCCCTATTCTGGCGCTTTCTGGCGGGGATCAGTCTGGCCGGGATCTACATGCCGGGGCTGAAGCTGTTGAGCGATCATACAGAGGGGCCCAAACAGTCCCGGTATATCTCCTTTTACACGGCCTCCTTCAGCCTGGGAACGAGCCTTTCCTATCTTATGGCCGGAGAGATCGAGCCGATCTTCGGGTGGCGGTGGGCTTTCGGAGTTGCGGGAATTCTGGCGGCTGGCGGCGCGATTGGGGTTGTTCTGTTTGCCCCGCGTGGGAAGATCGTTGATGACGAAGCGCCGGTTCCTTTTCAGGCCGGGATTCTGACGGTGCTGCGCCGTCGGCAGGTCATGGCCTATATTCTGGGGTATGCTGCCCACATGTGGGAGCTTTTCAGCATGCGCTCATGGATTGTTGCCTTTCTCTTCTTCAGCGGTCAGCTCCAAAAGACCGCAACGCTTTTTCCGAGCCCGACCCAGGTGGCCGCACTCATCAATCTGATCGGACTGCCCGCGAGCATCGGAGGCAATGAACTCTGCCGGCGGTACGGCCGGAAGAAAATTCTGACCGTGGTCATGCTGAGTTCAGCGCTGTTGAGCATCGCGGTGGGCTTTTCCGCGCCTCTGCCCTATGCCTTTGTGGTGATTCTGACGCTGATCTACGGCGCGGCCGTGTTGGGGGATTCGGCATCGCTTACGGCCGGGGCTGTGGCCCAGTCGCCGCCGGGGGGACGGGGCGCGACGCTGGCGGTTCATTCCACCATCGGATTTGGGGCCGCATTTATAGGGCCTCTTGCCGTGGGTATGATATTGGATCTTTTTCATGGAAGCCCGGCCGTGGGCTGGGGAATCGCTTTTACGGTGATGGGCACGGGATGTGCGTTAGGGCCATTAGCTATTGCTGTACTGGGCAAAGAGCGGTCTTGAACTCTTATGCATCTGATGCTAATGATGATCTGTGATGGACATTCTACAGCAAAGGATGGAGCTGCCATATGAAGAAAACCACCAGGGATGAACCCACAGGACTATTTGCCCGCGCCCTCCCCTATCTGATCGTCTCGGTCGCGCCCCTCTGCTGGGCCGGCAATATCGTACTGGCCAGGGGAGTTGTGCATCTGATCCCGCCGGTAAGCCTCGCTTTCTGGCGGTGGGCCATCGCTTTTCTCATCCTGCTCCCCCTGACATGGCCCTATGTAAAGCGGGACTGGCCCCAGGTGGTCAAGGGCTGGAAGATCATGCTGATCCTCTCCTTCTTCGGGATCTCCTGCTTCAATACGCTGCTCTATACAGCGGTTCACACCATCACCGCGATCAACGGGGCACTGATCCAGACCACCATGCCGGCCTTTATCATTCTTATCACCCTCTTTCTCTTCCACGAGAAGGTGGCCAAAGTTCAGGTTCTCGGCGTCGCTCTATGCATCTTCGGCGCGGGATTCGTGGTGCTGCGGGGGGAGCTGCAGACCCTGCTCGGTTTCACATTTGCGGTCGGGGATCTGCTGATGATCATCGCGGTGATCCTCTATGGACTCTACACCGCGCTGCTGCGCAGACGGCCCCCGATCCACCCCTTCAGCTTTCTCACCTACTCCTTCGGCATCGGCGTTGCCGCACTTGTGCCCCTCTATATCTGGGAGCGGATCACATACCCGCCCTTTCCGGTCAACGGGCAGGTGATTGCCAGCATCCTCTATGTCGCGATCTTTCCCTCGATCGTGGCCTACCTCTGCTGGAACCGGGGAGCCGAGATGATCGGAGCCAACCGCACCGGCCTTTTCATCAATCTGCTTCCGGTCTTTGCCTCCCTGCTGGCCATCGTCTTTCTGGGGGAAGAGCTGCAGATCTATCATGGGGTAGGCATGTTTATGATCCTGACCGGGATGATCCTTTTCAACCGGTAATCCATTTCAAAAAGCCGGATCTTCTGCCGAAAAAAGAAAAAGATTGCTCCAAGGGTGCAGGGCTGCCATACTCAGGGTTATAGAAGAGAGGCAAAGACAGATCCAAAGATGCATCCAAAGGATTGAAACCTGAAAACCGGTTTACCGAATGAAAAAAGAACGCCTTAAAAAAAAGGAGAAGATGACTCATGGAAAATCCCATCCAAAACTATTGGAAGCTTAAGCTGGAAACCATCAAAGAGGCATTGGAGGAGAACAATTTCGAGGTTTTTATCGCGGAAGACCCAGAGGATGCCAAACGGATCGCGACAGAGGAGATTCTGCCGAAGGTCAACCCGAAGACCGTCTCCTGGGGCGGCTCCCTCTCCTTTGTGGAATCAGGGCTTTACGATGCTGTCAAATCGGATGAAAAATATGAGGTGCTCGATACCTACGACAAATCCCTCTCCCCGGAAGAGAACTATGAGCGCAGACGCCAGAGCCTGCTGGTGGATCTTTTCATCACCGGAACCAACGCGATCACCGAGGATGGCATGCTGGTCAACCTCGACATGATCGGCAATCGGGTGGCCGGGATCACCTTCGGCCCCAAAAACGTGATCATCATCGCGGGCCGGAACAAGATCGTCGGAGACCTGGATGACGCGATCGGCCGGATCAAGGATTACGCGGCACCGGTCAATACCATGCGGCTGGAGAAGAAGACCCCCTGCGTCAAGACCGGCTACTGCCACGACTGCAAGAGCCCGGATCGGATCTGCAACCACTGGGCCATTACGGAGAAATCCTTTCCCAAAGGGCGGATTCGGGTGATTCTGGTGAATGCGGAGATGGGGTTTTAGCCTGGGGTTTCAACCCCAGACAATAAAAAAGAGGCACCCTGCAAAAACTGCCGGCAGGATGCCTCTTCAGGGGGGGGGGCTTATCGGGTCTTGCTTATGCTGTAATACGTTACTTTACTTTACGACGGTAACATTGACAGCCGCGGGGCCCTTCTGACCCTGGGTGATCTCGAAGGTCACTCTATCACCCTCTTCCAGAGTTTTGAAGCCTGATCCGTTGATACCGGTGTGATGAACAAATACATCCGGTCCGTCTTCCTGCTCGATGAATCCATAACCCTTGCTGTCACTGAACCATTTCACGACTCCATTCGTCATGCGGCCACTCCTTTTTCCTCAATTAAATTCTTAAGCAATCTTTCGCTTTAGGGGCGCCACTTTCAAACTGACGTTGACAAATGGAATGCCCTACAAACGAAACCAGCCCTCCACAACCGGACGAGCTACGTTGTATGCAAATTTATCAATTCCGGGTTTGGGAGTCAAGAAAAAAAATAAAAATAAAATGAGGATTCCTTAGAAAAAAAAGGGGTGGAAAAAAAGACTTTTTTTCCCCGGGATCTCCGGTTGAAGGCCAGCACCACAGACCCGGGCGGCATCGAAGCGGTCTATCTGGAAAGAGACGGAGACATGAGCGTGATCAAGAAGTGAAAAGGGCGATGCCTTTTGCAGACATCGCCCTTTTTCCGGATCTTACGGATTCCGGATATTCTTCATTGCGGCTTATGCCACTTCTTCGAACTCCGCATCGACCACATCCTCTTTTTCTTTTTCCTCGCGGGGGTGATCCGCTCCGCCGTGTCCGTGCATGCCGCCGCCCTGCTGCCCGTGATGGGCGTGAGCGCCTTGGCCCTGGCCGCCGGCCTGTCCATACATGGCCTCGGCCAGCTTGTGGGAGGCTGTGCTCAAGGCTTCGGTCTTGGCCTTGATTTGGGCTGCGTCGTCGCCCTTCATGGCTTCCTTCAGATCGTTGATCGCGGCTTCCACGTCGCCTCTGGCGCCCGCGTCGATCTTGTCGCCCACATCCTTGAGGCTCTTCTCGGTCCCATACACCAGGGAATCGGCCTGGTTTCTCGCGTCGATCAGCTCTCTGCGCTTCCGATCCTCGTCCGCATGCATCTCGGCATCCTTTACCAGCCGGTCGATCTCCTCCTGGGAGAGGCCGCTGGAGGCCGTGATCCGGATCGACTGCTCCTTGCCGGTGGCCATATCCTTGGCCGATACCTGCACGATGCCGTTGGCGTCGATGTCGAAGGCCACCTCGATCTGGGGTGTGCCGCGGGGCGCCGGGGGGATTCCCGCCAGCTCGAACTGCCCCAGGGTCTTGTTGCCCGAAGCCATCTCCCGCTCGCCCTGGAGCACATGGACCGTCACGGCCGGCTGATTCTCCTCGGCCGTGGAGAAGATCTGGCTCTTGCGGGCCGGAATGGTGGTGTTCTTCTCGATCAGCTTGGTCATGACGCCGCCCAGGGTCTCGATGCCGAGCGACAGCGGGGTCACATCCAGCAGAAGCACATCCTTTACATCGCCCTTGAGCACACCGCCCTGGATGGCCGCGCCCAGTGCCACCACCTCGTCCGGGTTGACGCCCTTGTTGGGAGCCTTGCCGAAGATCTTCTTCACCCGCTCCTGTACCTCAGGCATCCGGGTCATGCCGCCCACGAGGATCACCTCGTTGATGTCATCTTTGGTCATCCCCGCATCCTTTATCGCGGTTCTACAGGGGCCTTCGAGGTTGTCGAGCAGATCGCTCACCAGCCCCTCGAGCTTGGCCCGGGTGATCTTGACGTTGAGATGCTTGGGGCCCGATGCATCGGCCGTAATAAAGGGGAGATTCACATCGGTCTCCATGGAGCTGGACAGCTCCATCTTCGCCTTTTCGGCCGCCTCTTTGAGCCGCTGCAGGGCCATCTTGTCGCCTCTCAAGTCGATGCCCTGGTCTTTGCGGAACTCGTCTGCGATATAGTCGATGAGGCGCAGGTCAAAATCCTCGCCGCCCAGATGGGTGTCGCCGTTGGTGGCTTTTACTTCAAATACACCGTCGCCGATCTCCAGAATCGAGATGTCAAAGGTCCCGCCGCCAAGGTCGAAGACCGCTATCTTCTCCTCGTTCTTCTTGTCCAGACCGTAGGCCAGGGAGGCCGCGGTCGGCTCGTTGATGATCCGCAGGACGTTCAGACCAGCGATCTTCCCCGCATCCTTGGTGGCCTGACGCTGGCTGTCGCTGAAGTAGGCCGGCACGGTGATGACCGCGTCGGTCACGGTCTCGCCCAGATACTCCTCCGCGGCCTTTTTGATGTTGGCCAGAATGTGAGAGGAGATCTCGGCCGGGCTGTACCCCTTGCCCCGGAGATTGATCCGGATGTCACCGTTTCCTGCCTTTTCAATTTTAAAGGGCAGCACCTTGGCGTCCCGCTGAGCTTCTGGGGAGTCGTACTTGCGGCCGATGAGCCGCTTTACGCCGGAGACCGTGTTCTCGGGGTTGGTGATGGCCTGCCGCTTCGCGATCTGCCCCACCATTCGCTCTCCGCTCTCGGAGATGGCCACGATGGAAGGGGTGGTCCGTCCGCCTTCGGGGTTGGTGATGACTTTAGCCTCCCCGCCCTCCATGATCGAGACGCAGGAGTTGGTGGTTCCCAGGTCGATTCCGATAACTTTGTTGCTCATAGTTTTCCCTCCTGATAGGGACATCTGTCCCCGATAATTTTTTTGAAAGATCCGGTTGAGAAATCTCGCCGAATTTTTTCCGCTGTTTTTCTATCTTTTTAAATTTAAAGACCTTTTTTCGCTTACGGGTTAACAATAAACAGAATGGGAGGGGGGTCAAGGGGGGTGGTTTCATTTTTTGGCATATTTTTTGTATATAATTTTCTCGTTACCGCCTTTTTCCATCAAGCTCGGGATTTGCAATTTGTCATTTGCCAATCCTTTCCCCTTGTGCTATGCATGGACAATGAAAACAGGCCATCCTCTTCATGTTGCCGCGTTTGTGACTCCGCATGGGTTCGGCCACGCGGCCAGAGCTTCTGCAATGCTTGCGGAGATCCGCCGGCAGGTTCCTGATCTCCGAATCGAGATCTTCACCACGGTTCCCGAATGGTTTTTCCGGGAATCCCTCTCCGGTGAATTCGAATACCATTCCGTGCTGACCGACATCGGGCTGGTGCAGAAAAGCCCTTTGGAAGAGGATCTTGAAGCGACCCTTAACGCGCTGGGCCGTTTTCTTCCTTTTGATACAGATCGATTGGCCCCCATATGCACGGCATTGAAAGAGAAGCGGTGCAACCTTGCCCTCTGCGACATCTCCCCCCTCGGCATCGCGGCGGCAAAATCGTGCGCCATTCCTTCGGTGCTGGTGGAAAACTTTACCTGGGACCGGATCTATTCGGCCTATCTTCCTCAAGAGCCCCGCTTTGCCGGCGCTGCCGACTATCTGGAAGAGATCTTCCAAAAGGCCGATCTTCATATCCAGACCGAGCCCTGCTGCAGGGGATCTTTTGCGCCGGAGAAGCCGGTCCGTCCCATTGCCCGGAAAAAGAGAACCGAAAAATCCGCGATCCGAAAATCGCTTGGGGCAGCGCGGGACCAAAAGATCCTTCTCATCACAATGGGCGGCATCGAAGCCCGTCTCCCTTTCCTGGAGAAGCTCAAAACCCGGAAGGATCTCTTCTTCATCATCCCGGGCCGGCGAAACGGAGCCGCATCCGAAACAGGAAAAGAGGAGGAAAACCTGCTGCTGCTGCCCCATCGCTCGAAATACTTCCACCCGGATCTGATCCATGCAGCCGATGCGGTGGTGGGAAAGGCCGGCTACAGCACCATCGCGGAGGTCTGGGCCGCGGGAATCCCCTTCGGCTATGTGCCCCGGAACAGTTTTCCGGAGACGGAAGGGCTCATCCGATTTATCACATCCCATCTTTCGGGGATGGCCATCGAACCGAAAACCTTTGAAAACGGAGAGTGGATCGAGGCGATAGATGCCCTTCTCTCGCTGCCCGCAACTCCTCCGAAAGACTCGGACGGCGCATCGGAAGCGGCCGCGCGAATATTGGATTTTATCGCTATCTGAGGCCCTGCGGGATTTGGATGCTTGACTCTGGACGCTAAACCTTTTATATAGGAGAAACGGCAGCATCTTCCGAGGTCCGCCCGTAGACGCCAAAACTTCCTTGGGGGTTTCTCGTTGAAAACAATCCTGGTCGTAGATGACGATAAATTGATCCTTCGCCTGGCCAAGGAGGCGCTGAAGGACTACCACCTCAGGACCGCGGAAAACGGTCGGGAGGCTCTGGAGATCCTGCGCCGCTCACCCCCGGACCTCGTGCTGACGGATTTGAATATGCCGGTGATGGACGGATTTGAGCTGATCTCCTTTCTGAACCGCCGGCAGCAAGACATCCCCATCATCGTCATGACCGGCTTCGGCTCTTCCGAGATCGCGCGGCAGCTCAAGCAGAAAGGGGTTCACCATTATATTGAAAAGCCCTTTGAGATCAATCTCCTGCGGAACAAGATCGCCGAAGTCCTCCAGGCCCGCTCCAAAGGCTTCATCCACGGCTTCACCCTGGCCAATTTTCTCCAGGCCGTGGAGGTGGAGCAGAAGACGGTTACGCTGCGGGTGATTTCCAACCGGCAGGTCGGCTATCTCCACATCAAAAACGGTGAGCTGATCAACGCGGATACGGAAAATTTCAAAGGGGAGAAGGCCGCGATCGATATCCTCTGCTGGGATGATCCGGAGATCGAGATGCAGGGGCTGCGGACCCGGGAACAGATCATCAGAGTCTCCCTGATGCAGATCCTCTTATGGGCTTCCACCCGGCAGGATGAGAAGCAGGATGGCAGCTCCACCCTGGATGACCTGATGGACGAGGCCGTATGGCTGATCAAAGGCCACCACTTCAAGCGAGCGCAGAAGCAACTGGCCGCATTTCTGAAGAAAAATCCCCGCAATCCCCGGGCATGGCTCTGGTACTCCCGGATCATCATCAATCCCAAATCCATTGAATCCGCGCTGAAAAACGCCAAGCATCTCGCTCCCAAAGATCCCGAGATTTTAGAAGAGATCCAGAAGCTGGAGATCGTCAAAGCCTCTCTACAGAATGGTTCGGTGCGGCGCTGCCCCTTCTGCTGGACCGCGACCGGGCTCAAGGTGAGCCGCTGCCCCTACTGCCGATCCGCGCTCTCCATCTCCGGGGACCTGTTCGCGGGAAAGAAGACCCCGAAAAAGGAGATCCTGGAAAAGGCCGTGGAGCGTTATACCAAGGTGATCGCCAGCGAAAAGAATCTCAACGCGCACTACTATATGAGCCTTGCACAGCTCAATCTCGGAAGGTGGGAGGAGGGCCTGAACCTGTTTCACAAGACCGTCAACCTCGCGCCCGAGAAAAAGGGGCTGGAAAAACAGCTCCGGATTCTGCTCAACCATATGGCATCGGAAGAGCCGGCATGTCCCGGGCCCGGGGAGCCGGCGCGCCCCGCGATGATCGTCCCCGGGGAGCGGGATCAGAAGAAGAAGATCCTTGTGGTGGAGGACAGCCCCACCACGAGAAAGGTCATCTCCATCACCCTGGGCCAGAAAGGGTATGAGATCATCGAGGCCAGAGACGGCCTGGAGGCTTTAAGCCGCCTCAGCGAAGCCCCCCCGGATCTGATCCTGCTCGACATAGTCCTGCCCAAGATGGACGGCTATAAGATTTTAGAGATCATCCGAAAGAACAATCTATTCCGCCATATTCCCGTGATCATGCTCACCAGCAAGGACAGCATGATCAGCAAATGGAAGGGTCGGCTGGCCGGTTCCACGGCCTATCTGACCAAGCCCTTTGACCCGAAAAAACTGGTTACGACCATCGAAAAACACCTATGAAGCGAATCGAGGAGGCCCCCCAATGAGCAAAGCCAAGCTGCTGGTTGTGGACGACAGCCCCACCCATCTCAAGCTGGCGAGCGAACCGCTCATCGCAAACGGATATGAAGTCATCACGGCCGCAGACGGCCATGAGGCCATCGAAAAGGCGCGCTCTGAAAAGCCGGCCGCGATCGTACTCGATGTGGTGATGCCCAAGATGAACGGATTTCAGGTCTGCCGGCAGATCAAGACTTCTCCGGATCTGAAGGATATCCGGATCATCCTGCTCACCAGCAAGAGCCAGGATAGCGACAAGTTCTGGGGAAAAAAACAGGGTGCGGATGCCTATGTGACCAAGCCCTTTACCGGAGAGGAGCTGGTAAAGGCCGTGGCGGAAGTGCTCTGATGGAACAGCGCCCCCGTTTTCGATCTCCCCCCATCGATGATCTGGTACGCCAGATCGACGCGGAACTCCGGCCCAAGATCGCCCCGTTTCCGGGGATGGGGCTCCAACCGGAGAAGGCCGAAGTGGCCCAGGTCCGGGCCGGGGACCAGTATGTCCGCTTCTTTCTGGCAAACATCCTGCTGGCCGCGCCCCTGGAAAGTGCGCGGGAGATCGGCCGCATGCCCCGGGTGACAAAGCTGCCCAACCTTCCGGACTGGATTCTGGGGGTGAGCAACATCCGGGGGGAGATCGTCTCGGTGGTCGATCTTAGGGGATTCTTCGGCCTGGAGGGGGTTCCGGGAGATCCGGGGGCATGGGCCGGGAAGATGTTCATCATCCTGAGCCGGGAGGAGATGAAGGTGGGGGTTGTGGTGGATCGGGTGGCCGGCATCCTCTATCTGGATACCCGGAAGACGGGGCTGCAGAAGCCGCCCTATCGGGAGGGAGATCCGGAGAAGAAGCTTGTGCCCTTTATCCGGGGGCTGATCCCGCTCAGCCGGATTCCCGAAGGCGGCAACGAGAAGCGGCTGCTCCATCTTCTGGATGTGGACCGGCTCCTCACCGCGCGCCGGATGACCGCATTCCGGACCTAGCAGATCGCATGAAAAAGAGCAGCAGGTAGATATGTCATCCAGTGAAGAACTTATCAGAGGGTATATCGAGGAGGTGGAGAGCTATCTCCCGTCTCTGAAGGAGAACCTTCAGCGGCTTTCGGAGGAGCCGGACCAGAAAGATCTGCTCCAGGAGATCTACCGGATGACCCACACCATCAAAGGGGCCTCCGGAATGGTCGGGATTCCGGGGTTGAGCCACATCGCCTTTGAGATGGAGGATGTCTGTGAGAACTGCCTGAACAAAAATCTTCCGGTGAGCCAAGAGGCCAATGCCGCGATGCGCCGAACAGTTGCCCGGTTTGAAGCCTACTGTACCGATTATCTCGGTTCCGGGGTCCCGGCACGAACCCTTCTGGAGGAGACACTCCTCGATTTCCGGCCGGTCAGGGGGATCTCAGAACATACGCCGCTGCCCCGGGAGCTGCTCGATTCGGTCCCCGAGATCGAGGGGGGATCTTTCGATGCCGACACTTGGGATGAGAGCGATTTTGAATCGGACGCGGAAAGGATTGCCCCGGAGGAAGAAATTCCTGCATCAACCGAGGCTGCCGATTTCGCCATCGATTCGATCCTGATGGAAAGCTTCTATGACGAGGCCGAAGATCACCTTCAGGAGATCGGAGACGCGATCGACAAGCTGGAGGAGAGAGTCAGCGAATCCGGTCCTGTCTCGGACCGGGACCGGGAGATTCTGGGCCGGATTCGAAGATCGGTGCATACGCTGAAAGGCGCGGCCGCGGTCATCGGCCTTTCCGGGATTTCCGGCTTTGCCCATCACTATGAGGATCTGCTGGACCGGCTCTATGAGAATGAGGCGGAGATCTCCCCTTCCACCGTATCGGTGCTGGCCGAATCCTCGGATCTGCTGGAGCGGATGGTGGCGGACCCGGCAGCGCACCTTGGCGAGCGGATCCAAAGGCTCAAAGCCCGGTTCAAAAGGCTGGCGGGAGCCGGTGCGGAGACGGCGGCACAGCCGGCGTCAGATCCCGAAACCGAAATCCCGGCAGATACCGTTGCACAGCCGGGCCGGCCGGGCCGGACCCTGCGGGTGGGGATGGAGCGGATGGATGAGCTGGTCAACCTGACCGGCGAGATCATCATCTCCGGCAGCGCGTTCGACCAGCGGATGGAGACCTTTGCCGAGGGCGTCAATGAGCTGGAGATCGCGAGAAACCGGCTCCGGGAGCTGGCAAAAGAGATGGAGGTCGGCTTTGAGGTGAAGGCTTTGGCCCGAATGGATCGGATGGCGGCAGCGGTCCGCAACGGCACCACCGGTGAGACAGGGCCCTTTTTCGGGTATGACGAGTTCGACGATCTGGAGCTTGACCGGTATTCTCAGCTCAACCTGATCATCCGGACTTTGAATGAGGCCGTCATCGATGTGGGCACGCTTCATACCCAGTTCACCGGGATCTACAGCGACTTCGACGGGGGTCTTACCCGGCAGCGGGTTCTCTTGAGCGAGCTGCAGGAGAAGATGATGCGGGTGCGCCTCACCCCGATGCGCGCCATTGTCAGCCGGCTCCGCCGGACCCTGCGGGAGGCCGCGGCCCAACTGAACAAAAAGATCGGTCTGGCCATCGAAGGCGAGGAGATCGAACTGGACCGGGGGGTCTGGGAGCGGATGATCGACCCGCTGATGCATATTCTGAGAAACGCCGCGGACCACGCGATCGAGCCGCCGGAAATCCGCAGAGCCCGAGGCAAACCCGAGACCGGAACCGTTCAACTGACGGCCGCGCGAGAGGGAAACCAGGTGGTGATACGGATCAGAGATGATGGCGCGGGTCTTGATTACGACGCGATCCGGGAGACGGTGCGGGCCGCAAAGCTGTCGGAAAGTCCGGACAAACTGGCAGATGAGGAGCTGGTCTCCTACATCTTCTATCCCGGCTTCTCCACCCGGGATCAGATCAGCCACCTGTCGGGCCGGGGGGTGGGCATGGACGTGGTTCGGGAGAACATCCATGAATTGAAGGGAACCATCCGGGTCCGTTCGGACTCCGGCGGGGGAACCCGCTTCACCATCCGCATCCCTCTTACCCTGGCCGCGGTGCAGGCTCTGCTCTTTACGGTGAAGGGTCAGCTTCTGGCCATCCCCCTCAACGAGATCGAGGAGATCCTGCGGATCGATCCCGAGGAGATCACCGGTGAGCGGGGGGATGTGGTGCGGATCAACGAGGAGGTGCTGCCGCTCTTTGACATGGCCGATGTTCTGGAAAGCGCCGGAGAGAAGGGGCCTCCCCCGGCACAGGAGCAGCCTCTGGTGCTGGTGGTTCGGTCTGCGGAGCGGCGGTGCGCGCTGATCATCGATGCGCTGGTGGGTCAGCGGGAGATCGTCATCAAGGGAACCGGCTCCCATCTCCGGTATGTCCGGGGTGTGTCTGGCGTCACAATCATGGGCGACGGCAGTGTCGTGCCGATTCTCAACATCGGGGAGCTGATCTGGTCACAGGAGGAGGGGGTGGAGCCGGAGGAGGTGCGCGCGCCCGTATCCCCGCCGACAAAAGGGCCCACCGAGATTCTGGTGGTGGATGATTCCGTGAGCATCCGCCAGGTGGTCTCCCGCCTCATCCAGGATCAGGGGTGGCGGGCCCATACGGCAAAGGACGGCATCGATGCCCTGGAGCGGCTTCGGGAGATCCGGCCCGACCTGATCGTGCTCGATATCGAGATGCCCCGGATGAACGGCTACGAATTCCTGAGCGCGATCAAGGCAGAACCATCCTACAAAGAGATCCCGGTGCTGATGCTCACCTCCAGAACGGCCGCCAAACACCGGAACCGGGCACTGAGCCTCGGCGCGAAGGGCTTTGTGGTGAAGCCCTACCAGCATGAGGCCTTTGTGGAGGCCATGTCGAGTCTGGCAAAAAAGAGGTAGGGAAGCATGGATCAACTGCTGGTCTTTACGGCTGTGGGAATGGAATTCGGTCTTGAACTGGGAAGGGTTCGAGGGATTCATAAGGAGAGGAATCTGCCGGCAGGGGGAGCGGCCCCTCATGGAAGTCTTCTGGATCTGGAAGGGGAGCGGATGCCCCTGTGGGATCTGGGCCGTCTGACTTCAGCAGCGCGCGGAGCCGCAGATCCCTTTCCACTAGGGGATTCGCAGATCCTCGTCATCGAGGCCCAGGGTGGGAAAGATGCATTTGCCCTTCGAGTCGAAGGGGTGGAAGGGGTGGTATCGGCCCCGCAGGATCAAACTCGTCCCCTGCCCTCCGGATTCGGGGAAAAGCCTCTCTCCCTCTTTCCCCGGGTTCTGGTACGGGAGAAGGGGCTCGTTCTGGTGGTCGATCCCCGGAAACTGCGGGAACTTGGGCCCACACCAGAAGCCGAAACTTCCGCGGAAACTCAACCCATGGGAGAAGCCGGACTCGATGGGGCTATCCGCGAACTGCTGGCGCAGGAACCGATCCGCGCCCAGATCTGCGGGATCATGGACCGGATCTCAACAGAGCTTGCCGAGGAGAGACTGATCCGGCTCAAACGCGCGTGGAGAAGTTCCCGGAGCAAACGATGAAAGGTATCCATTGAAAGGCATTGACGTGAAAGGGATTCATGCAGGAAATCGATAAGATACAGGCCATCCCGAGAGGAGAGCAGCCATCCCTTCCTCATCGGGCCCAGGCCCCGGGCCAGGTGCTGGCCTTTCCCTCCCGGACTGGCGCCCGAGTGATGGAGATGCCCCTCTTTTTCCTGTTGAGCATGACCCAGGTGGAGGATGTGCTTCGGGAGGCCGCGGCCTATCCGGTTCCCTTCTCCCCCGGCTTTATCCGGGGCATGGCCCAATGGGGCGGCGAGGTGGTTCCGGCCATCTCCCCGGAAGATGCTCTGGGGCTTTCCCCCTCTGATGATGAGTCGAATGATGAGTCGAATGCGGAAGATACCGAAAAAAGGGAGCCCGGGGGCAGATGGATTCTTGTCCGAAGCGCATCCGAAGAGGAGGGAAAGGAGAGACTCCTCCGGGGGATGCTGCTGGCCGGCGCGCCCGTGCAGATCCTCTCCCTGCCCATTGAGGCCGCCCCGTTTCCGGAGGAGAAACCCCTTCCGGATCTGCTGCGGATTCGGGGGATCTATGAATGGGAGGGCCGATGCCTCGTGGCCCCCTGCATCCGGACTCTGTTGAGCGGAGGTTAGGTGTACCGAACTTCGAAAATAAAGAGAGGACAACCCGCAAAATGATGGGAGGTTTTTGACAATGGAAAAAAACAGCATCTTCAGCCGCATCGGCCGGTGGGGGCCTTTTGAGAAGATCTCGGAGAGCATCCGGAACAAGCTCCTCGTCTCCCTGCTGGGGCTCGCTCTCATCCCGCTGATCATCATGGGGGGCATCGCCTACCTCTTCTCGTCCAACGCCCTGCGGGACAATGCTTTTGATGCGCTGGAGGCGGCCCGGGCCAACAAGGCCATCGCCATCACCAACCACTTCGAAGGCCGCAGAAGCGACATGACGGCCCTGAGTGAGACGGTCCACACCCTCCGGTCCAAGGCATTTGACCAGCTCACCGCGATCCAGCAGCTCAAGAAGAACCTGATCGAAAACTATTTCCGGGAGCGGATGAACGATGTCCGGGTACTCTCCCAGGCCCCGGTGATGCAGGAGGCGCTGCGGGCCTTCGAAAGGGTGGCCCGAGCCGTGGGCTCCCCGAACTGGGAGGAGGTGGCCCAGGCCTACGGCCCCCTGCTCACGGACTTTAACGATGCCTACGGCTACTACGACACCTACCTGGTGGGCGCCGATGGAAATGTCCTCTATTCAGTGGCCCGGGAAACAGATCTGGGGAAGAACCTGACCGAGGGGGAGCTTGCCGGAACCCCGGCTGCAAAGGCATTTGAGAAGGCCCGGACAGGGCCTGCGTTCCAGGATTTCGAGCCCTATGAACCGACCCAGAGCATTGCGGCCGCATTCATGGCCGCGCCCGTCACGGTTGAGGAGGAATTCCGTGGCGCGGTCATGGTGCAGATGTCGGTGGACCAGATCGACTACATCATGCAGGAGCGCACCGGCCTGGGAACCACCGGCGAGACCTACGTCATCGGCCCCGACGCTCTCTTCCGCTCCAACTCCATCCATCTGGAGGAGCCGACCATCATCAACCCGGCCATCGTGGTTGACACCGAAGGGGTGAGACAGGCCCTGGGCGGCGGAACCGGACAGGGGGTGGCCCTCAACTACTGGGGCAACTACGTTCTTTCCGCGTGGGCCCCGGTACGGGTCTTCGATACCACCTGGGCACTGATCGCGGAGATCGACGTGGCCGAGGCCTTCGTCCCCAGAGCGGCCGGGGCAGAGGAGGACTTCTTCACCCGGTATGCCAAAGAGTACGATTATCAGGATATCGCGCTGATCAACCCCAACGGCTTCATCTTCTATACGGTTCAGCAGAGCCCGGACTACCGCACCAACATCCTGACAGGCCCTTACAGCGACTCCAACTTCGGAAACCTGGTGGCAGACGTGATGGAGACCAAAATCTTCGGCATGGCCGACTTTGCCCCCTATGAAGCCATCGACGGGAGTCCGGCAGCGTTCTTTGCCCAGCCCGTGGTGACCGAAGGGCAGGTGGAGGTCGTGGTGGTGACCCGGATCTCGGTCAGACGAATCGACGAGGTCATGGCCCAGCAGGCCGGGGCCGGCGGAAGTTCCGAAAGCTATCTGGTTGGCCCCGATGGCCTCTGGCGAAGCAACTCCCGCTTTCTGGATGAACTGGGGCTCAACAGCACCGTACTCCAACCCGAGGTGCGAACCGCGATCCCCATGAATGAAGGGGGAACCGCGGTGGCCGACAACTACCGGAATCAGGAGGTACTCCGCTCCTGGGCCCCGCTACAGATCGCGCCCCCCACGGCCGCGGACACGGACGGGGTGCGCTGGGCCGTGGTCTCGGAGATCGGATATGACGAGGTCCGGAAGCCGGTGGTCACCATGACCGGCATCGGCCTGCTCCTGGTGCTGATTGTGGCCGGGATCGTGGTGGCCGGTGCATTCCTCCTCTCCCGGGGCCTCACCACCCAGGTGAACCACATCAACAACCTCTTTGCCGAGATCGGCATGGGCAACTTCCAGGCCCGAACCCCGGTCACCAGCAATGACGAGCTGGGGGAGATGGCGCAATCCCTCAACGCGATGCTCGACAACACCCTGACACTGATCCAGAGTTCAGAGGAGAGGGACGCGATGCAGACCTCCATCATGCGTCTGCTGGAGGAGATCAGCGGTCTTGCCGAGGGCGATCTCACGGTGCGGGCCGAGGTGACAGAGGACTTCACCGGCGCGATCGCAGACTCTTTCAACGAGATGGCCGAACAGCTCGGCCAGGTCGTCAAGAACGTGAAGGAGGTGACCCTGCAGGTGAGCGTCACCTCCCAGCAGGTCAGCGCGTCCACGGAATCCCTTGCCGATACCAGCGAGACCCAGGCATCCCAGGTGGAAGAGGCGATCGGAGCCATCAATGAAATGGCCGATTCCATCGGCCGGGTGGCCGAGTCTGCAAAGCAGTCCGCAAAGGTTTCGGAACAGTCCATGGAACACTCCCGGGAGGGAGCGGAGGCCGTGCGCAAGACCAACGCGGCCATGGATTCCATCCGGGAGTACGTCCAGGAGACGGCCCGGGCCATCAAGCGGCTCGGCGAGAGTTCTCAGGAGGTGGGCAACATCGTCCAGCTCATCAACGACATTGCGGACCGGACATCTATCCTCGCGCTAAACGCCTCGATCCAGGCCGCTATGGCCGGAGAGGCCGGCCGGGGATTTGCGGTCGTTGCCGAGGAGGTCCAGCGCCTTGCGGAGCGCTCCACAAACGCGACCAAACAGATCGAGACCCTGATCAAGAACATCCAGGGGGAGATCAATGAGGCCGGGTCCAGTATGGAGGAGAGCATCCAGCGGGTGGTGGACGGATCAAAGCTCGCGGACGGCGCGTACGGAAAGCTCCAGGAGATCGAGACCGTTACATTGGATCTCGGGGAGCAGATCCGTTCCATCACCTCGGCCTCGGACGAGCAGACCCGTTCATCGGAGAAGATCGCGAAGATCATGGAGGAAGTGGGAAAGATCAGCTCCCAGACCTCCTCGGCCAGCCGCCAGACGGCCCTCTCCATGAAGAACCTCTCGGAGGTTTCGGACAGGCTCAACCAGTCCGTATCGGTCTTCAAGCTGGAGTGGGAGAAGCAGGCTCAGGAGACCGGGGAATTAGAGCCGGATAAGGATGAAGAGGACCGGGACGAGTCCGCGGCCTGAATCCGCGAAGGGAAAAGGGTAAAACAAAGTTTTCATGGGGAAGGAGGCAAGAGATGCTGAAAAAAGTCATGGCCGCGGGAATCGCGCTGCTGCTGCTTTCCGGAGCCGGAGCATGGGCTGCACCTGTCCGCATCGGGCTCAACTATCCCGAGACTGGCCCCTATGCAGTGCAGGGAGAGGCCCAGCTTCAGGCCGCGAGAATGGCGGTTGAAGAGATCAACGAGGCCGGTGGGATCTCAGGCCGCCCCATCGAGCTGATCATCCGGGATACCATGTCCAAGGCCGATGTTTCAGCCAAGAACGTGGCCGAGATGATCGACAACCACAGTTGCGAGATGATCTTCGGCGGCTCCTCCAGCGCGGTGGCCATTGCCGGGGGGAATGCCGCGAGGGCCCGGGGAAAGATCTACTTCGGCACCCTCACCTACTCCAACGACACCACCGGCGTGGACGGCCACAAGTATATGTTCCGGGAGTGCTACAACGCCTGGATGGGCGCGCGGGTTCTCTCCTATTATTTAAGGGAGAAGTATCTGGCCAATCGGAAATACTTCTATATCACCGCGGACTACACATGGGGCCACACCACCGAAAGCTCCATCCGGAAATTCAGCAACACCATCAACGGACGCCGCCACCAGAACTACCTCACCCCCTTTCCGGGCGCGACCGAGGACGATTTCAAAAAGGCCTTGAACGCGGCCGAGGAAGCAGAGCCGGATGTGCTGGTGCTGGTGCTTTTCGGACAGGACATGGTGCAGGCCCTGCGTCTGGCGACCGATATGGGATTGAAAGAGAAGGTCCAGGCCGTAGTGGTTCCCAACCTGTCCCTGGGAATGGCCGAAAGCGCAGGCCCCCGGGCTATGGAGGGGGTGATCGGCGCGCTGCCCTGGTGCTGGAAGATTCCCTATATCTACGGACACGAGAAGGGAAAGCGGTTCGTGGAGAAGTTCGCACAGCGGTACAACGGCTACCCCTCCACCTCGGCCGCTTCGGCCTATACGATCCTCTACCAGTACAAGGATGCGGTGGAGCGGGCCGGCACCTTCGATTCCCGGGCCGTGGTGGCATCATTGGAAGATCACCGGTTCCAGTTTCTCAAAGACGAGCAGATCTGGCGGAAGTTCGACCATCAGTGCGTCCAGACCGTCTTTGCGGTAAAAGGCAAGCCGGCCGGCGAAGTGGCCAAGGATCGGTTCCGGCAGGACTATTTCGAGATCGTCAACAAGATGTCGGGGCAGGAGGCCGCCAGGAATCAATTCAACTGGGAGCATATGCGCCGGAAGGCGGGGAAGCCTCCGCAACTGCAGTGGTAGGGTGATTTTCAGGAAAGTATATCCCGGCTTCTCATTGGACGAGTAGGGCCTGGTTCTGCTTTCATCCATTTTCAAGTTCTGCTTGGGCTCCTGTCCTATCCCTAATATTCTCTCTTTGCAGTGGGGGTTCTCCATAATCATCGAGTAAAATGTCATAATATATGAAAGTCAAAGAAGTAATCAGGATTTTGAAGGATGATGGTTGGGTTCTGAATAAAACCCGCGGAAGCCACAGACAGTTCCGGCATCCTACAAAGCCCGGGACTGTGACTGTAGCTGGTAAACTGAGTGTTGAAATTCCAATCGGAACATTGAAAAGTATATCTAAACAATCGGGGATAGATTTATGAAATACGCAATTGTAGTTGAAAAAGGTACTAATTCTTATGGTGCCTATGTTCCAGATCTCCCAGGCTGTGTTGCGGCTGCTGACACCAAAGATGAAGTTTTAAAGCTGATCAAAGAAGCAATTGAACTTCACATCGAAGATATGCAGGAACATGGGGAAAGTGTTCCTCAACCCCACTCTGAAACAGCATACGTTGAAGTTTAAACCACACAACATACGGATCGAGATCAATCTGGGAAGGGCTATGCCCTCCCCTCTGACTCATCCTCAAATGTTAGGCAGAAAAGGGACAAGGAAAGAAACTGGTTATAACAGATTTTGGGGATCTGTGATTGGCCACAGTCACTGCTTTCAGGTGACCATCGTATATTATACCACTTCAAACAACCTTTAGGTTCATGAGTAAGACTATGCTTATGGCCTTCAATATCAACAACATATGCTATCTGCTACAAAATTTGCAGGTGAATAACGACATGTTTTGTAGCAAAACCAGCGCAGTTAACAAGTAGTTCTCCATCGGCTATCTTTAAGCCATATAATCTTATAAAAACAGGTTATTACAATTCTCCCCGAAAACCGTTATAACCAGTTTTATTAGAACTTAAATGTTTTAGTTCAGGCACTAATTATGAAACAAACAGCAGACCAATTAAGCGATATTTATCAGGAATTGCTGGATCTTCCAGAAAATATGCTTGGAGAGATAATTAATGGAGGATTGCATACCCAACCAAGACCGGCTCCAAAGCATGCGTTGGCTTCATCATATCTTGGAAGTGATCTGGTCGGCCCATATGGCAAAGGCCGTGGAGGGCCCGGTGGTTGGTGGATAATAGATGAACCTGAAATACATCTGGGTTCTGATATTTTTGTACCTGACATAGCAGGATGGAAAAAAGAGCGTATGCCTCTACTTCCTAAAACCGCATATTTTGACCTTTCACCGGATTGGATTTGTGAAGTATTATCTCAAAGCACAGCAAGAAAAGATCGCGTATTAAAAATGCCGTTGTATGCCAAGAATAAGGTTCAACATATATGGTTAATCGAACCGATAACTAAAATTCTTGAGGTTTATCAACTTGATGGCCAATATTGGACATTGATAGGAACCTTTGCTGATAGAGATAAAGTTACAATAGCCCCTTTCACGGAAATATCCATTGATTTGTCATTTTTATGGGAAATAACGGACTAATCGCCGTATAATCCATAATAATAGAACCGACCCCGTTTACAAAACAAGTCTGCTGCCGACTTGAAAGGGGTCGGATTCTATCCATTGTTCAAGAAGCCCGGAAAAGAGAAGCGCGTTGGGACCTATTTTATAGGGGGATTGGTTGAGGGAGGAACACGAGGATCTCAACGAATGCAGGTCTGACAGGACGGATCTGATGAAAAACATCGGAGGTGACACCCTCCGGAGACATTATTTTGAGGAAAACGATCATTAAGTTTTTAAGACATCAGCCTCTACAGCGGCATTAAGGCGCAGTTTTCCAATCCCCTCAGCTTTAAATTATTGAGCGGCCGCCCTTCAAAACCTGCTCTTTGACAAACGAAAAAACCCTACCCCTCTTCGGAAGAGATCTTCCTTAAGACGAAGGCCGCACGAGTAGATGGTGGTAAGGCAGGTGTTGTGAAATGTTTTCACCTGTTGTAGAATACGGATGACTTCTTCCCGGCTCAGGACGCAGGGAAGACGCTTTTCCGGCTCGGCTTTGAGAATATTGAAAAGGTCCTATTCCCGCCGAGCACATTGAAAACGACGTTTTGCTTTTACACAATGATAAAGACTTTCATCCCATAGAGAAACATTGCGGTTTAAAAGTTCTATCATTTTGAATTAAGAAAAGATAACCTCGCACTGCACAGGACGAAAAAATCGTACTGGGTTTTCATGAACCCGATGTAAGGCAGAATACAGGGTATGCTGTTGCATAAAATCCGGTATGCTGCTATGGGGAAGTTGAAACATAAATCAGGAAAGGAAAACCATGGATCTGGATCGGGTAATTTTTGCCAATCTGACGATCGAGCATCTTCTCTGGATTGCCGGCGGCATCATACTGCTGCTGGTCCTGGTCTCGATCTTCAAAAAACTCTTCGGAAAAAAGGAAGAGTCCCCCCATTATCAAAAAACCCGCTGTCAGCACTGTGGATGGCAGGGGCAGATAAGCCGGATCGCAGGCAGATGCCCCCAATGCAATCAACCCCTGGGAGAACAACGAATCCAACAATGGCAAAAATGAGAAAAACCGTCTTTCTGCTTTCACTACTGGCCCTAATGACCTGGCTGATCTCGGGATGCGGCTCCCGCGAGGAGATCCGGACACGCCCCCAGCCCCGTACCCAGGAATCCGTCTTCACAAGAGCCGAACGATACTTCAGCATCGGCAGCTATGAAGAGGCGCTCCCCTACTATAACGAATATCTGACCCGATACCCCATGGGCCCCTATGCTACGGCCGCATTGATGAAGGAGGGGCAGATATATGAGACCCTGGGAGAGTATTCCACGGCCCGAACCCTGTACAATCACCTCATCGACCGGTATCCGGGAAGCATGCTGATCCCGGACGCGGCCATGAAGATCCTCGACACCTACTACCAGGAGGGCCGTTTTAAAGATGTGATCCGGTACGCGGATACTGTCATGGGCCGGGTGCAGACGGACCTTCACCGGTACAAGATCTACAACCTTCTGGGGGACGCCTACAGGGCCATCCTCTCCCCAATCAACGCGATCTACTATTATGCAGAGGCCGCAAAATATCTGGATGATCCCGAGGCTCTGGAGAGGGAGAAGCTGAAGGATGTCGCGGCCGAACTCTCGGCCGGCGACATCCGTATCCTCCTGGAGCGGCTGGCCCCAGAGGGGCCGGTCCGGGGATATCTGATGTACCAGCTTGCGCAGTACGAAGCAGATGATGCGAGAACCGGGGATGCGGCAAGCCTGCTCTCAGAGCTGATCCATAACTATCCGGAGCATGAGCGGAGATCGGACGCGCAGCGCCTTATCTCCGAGTTCGATATCATTCCCTCGGAGAACCGTCACACCATCGGCTGTCTCCTGCCACTGACCGGACCCTATCAGCTCTACGGCAACCGGGCCTTCCGGGGAATCGAGCTGGCTGTCAGCCAATGGGGCCGGATGAGCGGAAACCCTGGGGTGCAGATCGCGGTGGAGGATACGGGATCGGACCCGCAGACCGCAGCCCTTGCAGCCGAGAAGATGATCCAAGCCCAGCCCTTTGCCCTGGTGGGCCCCATCATCACGGCCGAAACGGCCGCGGCCAAGGCGCAGGAGGCCCGGATACCCATCATCACCCTCACGCAGAAGGAGGGGATCACCGAGATCGGCGATTATGTTTTCCGGAATTTCATCATCCCGAAGCTCCAGGCCGAGACCCTGGCCGGCTATGCCGTCAACCGGCTCGGCCTGACCCGGTTTGGGGTCATCTATCCCCAGGAGAAGTACGGAGAGACCTTTTTCAATGATTTCTGGAACGCGATCACCGCATGGGGCGGGATGATGACAGGCTCCCAGTCCTATGATCCGAACCAGACCGATTTTGGCAGGTCCATCCGGCAGATGGTCCGGGAGGCGAGGAATAACGGCGGAATCGAAGCCCTCTTTATTCCGGATGCGCCGCAAAAGACGGGCCTGATCCTCCCCCAGCTCGCCTTCTACGATGTCCAGAGGGTGCAACTGCTGGGAACCAACCTCTGGCACTCGGACACCCTGATCAAGATGGCCGGAAATGCGGCCCAGGGCGCGATCATCACTGAAGGCTTCTTTGCAAAGAGTCAAGATCCGGCGGTGCAGGGGTTTGTTCGGGCCTTTACCGAGAGCTATGGGGAGGCTCCCGGCTTTATGGAGGCCATCGCCTATGATACGGTTCAGATTCTGTTGAAACTGATGGATTCCCCGGAGATGCGCTACAAAAGCGGCCTCAGAGAAGCCCTGGCACAGCTCCGGGATTTTCCCGGGGTGACCGGAAAGACATCATTCGATCCGGGGGGGGAGGCCCAAAAGCAGCTCTACCTGCTGACGGTGGAAGGAAAGGAATTCAAGGAAATCTTGCCCCTGAGCCCCTATGCGGCCAGGCCGTCTCTCAATTCTTCAGAGATCCCTGCCCCGTAGCCTCCATCACGCTGTACCAGAGGCGGCCGTGGGGGCTCACCTGCTTGCGCCGGTTGACGGTCGCGGCCATTGGGACATGGACGAAATGATCGTTCCAATGGCCGATGAGCATCCGGGTCTTTCCGGCCATGGCCGCATGGACCGCATCCCGCCCTAAAAAGCTGCAGAAGACATGGTCGTTGGAGTTGGCCGGCAGGCTCCGGATGATGTAGCTCGGATCGATGTACTTCAAGGAGATTGGGATTTCCTTTCCTTTGAAATAATTGTTGATCGCCTCCTTGAAATAGAGGCCGATATCATGGAGGCGGATATTGCCGGACGCGTCATATTCCCGATCTCCGTTCTCGAAAAGATGCTGCCCCGCGCCTTCGGCCACCACGATCACCGCATGCCCCCGGTTGTTCAGCCGATCCTCCAGCCTGGCCAGAAAGCCGTTTGGCCCTTCTAAATCGAAATCGACCTCCGGGATGAGCACGAAATTGACATCCTGCTGGGCCAGGGTTGCAGCGCATGCGATAAAGCCGGAATGGCGGCCCATGAGCTTGATGAGTCCGATGCCGTGAGGATATCCCAGGGCCTCGTTATGCGCGGCCCGGATTGCGCTGGTGGCCACATCCACTGCGGTGTCGAAGCCGAAGGATTTGGCCACCATGAAGATGTCGTTGTCGATGGTCTTGGGAATGCCGATGACGCTGATCTTGAGACCCCGTTCGGTGATCTCGTCGACGATTTTGGTCGCGGCCATCATTGTTCCGTCGCCGCCGACCACGAAGAGGGCGCTGATATTGAGCCGCTCGATGCTGTCCACGATCTTTTCAATGTCCTGGGGCCCCCTGGAGGAGCCGAGAAAAGATCCTCCCTTTCGGATGATGCTGCTGACCACCCTGGGGTCCAACTCCACGAAATCATGGCCGTATTCGGGAATGAAGCCCTCCAGTCCATACCGAATGCCGTAGATTCTTCTCACCCCGTAGGCGTAGTAGAGTTCGAGGGTCACGGCACGGATGATCCCGTTGAGGCCCGGACAGAGCCCTCCGCAGGTGACGAGCGCGCACCGCATCTTGCTCGGGTCGAAGTAGATGTTCCGCCGGGGGCCTCCACTTTCGAACGACGGCAGCGGACTTCCCTCCTCGATCCGCCGGTTCACCCGCTTCAGGTTCACCTCGATGAGTACCCGGTCTTCGTCCGATACGAATGCTCTGTCGATTTCCAGGGTCTGTATGGGAGAGGCGATCTTCCGCTCGCCGAAATCGGGGATGTCGGTTTCGATGATTTCCAAGTCCATGATGGTCATAAGAGTCCCCTTTTCAATCCGCCCTTTCAGGCATTGGTTTTGCCGTTGAATGTAAATGCGCCCTTGCCGAGGATGTCGTGCAGATGGAGGATGCCCGCGATCCGTCCATCTTCTTCGATGATGGGCAGCACCGTGATCTGGTGGCGCTCCATGATGTTCAATGCGTCGTAGGCCGGGGTGTCGGGGCCGGCGCTTCTTGGATTGGGGGTCATGACATCCCGGACCGACAGTTCGAAGATCGGGGCTTTTCGCGCGATGGTTCTGCGGATGTCGCCGTCGGTGATGATGCCGATGAGGATCTCCTCGGGATCGACGATCAATGCGGCCCCCAGCCCGAAGCGGTTGATGACCCGCAGGGCCTCCTCCATTCCCGCATCCTGGCCGGCACGGGGCAGTGTATCCCCGGTCAGCATCAGATCCCGCACCCGGCTGGAGAGGCGTCGGCCCAATGTTCCGCCCGGATGGAAGCGCTTGAAATCGGTGGTGTCGAACCGTTTCTGATCCATGAGTACCACCGCGAGCGCATCCCCCATCGCCATCTGGGCTGCGGTGCTGGTGGTGGGCGCGCCAACGGAGCAGGCCTCCCGCTCAACCCCTACGTCGATGGTCAGGTCGCTGCACCGGGCCAGGGTCGATTCGGTATTCCCGGTGAAGGCGACAATAGGACATCCGATCTCCCGTATGCTCGCGATGACCGCGTTGAGTTCCTCGGTCTCACCGCTGTTGGAGAGGCCGATGAAGATATCGTCCGGCGAGACCATCCCCAGATCCCCATGCATGGCCTCGACCGGATGGAGAAAGATGGCCCGGGTTCCGGTGCTGTTTAATGTGGCCACGATCTTTTTTGCAATCAGGCCAGATTTGCCGATGCCGGAGAGGATGAGCCGCCCCCGAGCGGCAAGGATCATCTCCACCATCCGCACAAAGGGCGCATCCATGCGCCCTGCCAGTTTCATAATCCCGTCGGCCTCGGCCCGCAGCACCTCGACCGCCTTTTCCAGAATCCGCTCCTTCACGTCACCTCGCAATGGAAACCATCATTTTACAGAAATCATTGGAACCACAGAAAAATCAATTATTGATCTTACCACATCCCCGGGGCTGTCGGCAATGGCTCTGCCGGCTTCCGACCGGCTATATTTCCCAATCTTCCAACAATAGTCCTTTGACCCGCCCAAATTCTCGCACATTGTGCGTAACCAGTGTCATCTTTTGCACAAGAGCGATTGCAGCAATCATTAGATCATTTGGGCCTATGGGAGTTCCTGCTTTTTCCAATTCTGCTCTTATGACGCCATAATTCTCTGCTGCTTCATCATCAAATGCGCATGAAACAAAACGATTCAGGAAGTTTTTTTGTTTTTGCAGGTTCCGTTCAGGATATCTGCTTTTCATGGCACCATAAAAGAGTTCGGCTTTCACAACAGAGCAAACTGCGATGTCTTTAGGATCAATGTTTTCAATATACCGACGAATGGACTCCGATGTCCCGTTCAAGAATCGGATGCATGTGTTCGTATCGAGAAGATATTTCAATGGATGGTCTCTCGGATTTCAAATTCACCTTGATCCCCTCTTTCGATGGGATCGTCAGATAAAGATCCGTATGTACTTCTGATAAATGAGAGCCATTCTTTTCTTTCTTCATTTTCATCTTTGGGCATTTCGGAATTTTGGATATCCTGATCCCTGTGTGATGCCGGAATATCTTCGAAAGCTTTTATTATCCGGTACAATGTTGTTAGATACTGATCCTGAATTTTATCAATTTCTGCCTTAATAACTTCCTTTGTAATCATTTAAATCCTCTCTCTCAATTCCTTCAGAAGAAGGTTCATTATTTCGGCAGATCGACTTCTCTCGGTTCCATGAGCTGCCGGATGCCCTCCAGGATCTGAAGCATCCGCTTCTTTGACAGGGTTCCGATCTTTTCGACAAGATCGCTCTTGTTGACGGTGAAAATCTGGGAGATGGTCACGACACTCCGTTTGGGCAGATTGCCCTCTCCTTTTTTCAATGCCACATTGCCGGGAGACCCTCCCCTTTTGAGGTTGGATGTGAGCGCACAGACAACGACCGTGTTGATTCTGCTATGATTGAAGAAGTTGTTCTGGATAACGACATGGGGATGACGATAGCCGGGCTCGGAGCCTTCCGGAGCATGGAAATCGATCCAGAAGAGATCCCCTTGACGGATTACCACTGGTCTTTGACGATCTGGTAATGTTTCGAACGCATTCGGGAGACGGCCGGATCTTCGAAATCTTCCGGCAGATCATCGTATGCTTCATTGAGCGCTTTGAAGGCTTCGGCATTGCGGTGGCGCTCGATGAATTCCCGTGCCGCGATGGTGAACAGACGGCTCCTCGATACATTCAACTCTTTTGCCAGATCGTCCATCTTCTCAAATATGGGTTTTTCCACGGATATCGCGGTTTTGACACTCGGCATTTATCATTCTCCTGCAGAAGTTATACCGTAAGTATAACCGAAGGTATACAGCATGTCAATCCTCTTCTCTTGCAGAAACTGAATCCGTTCGGGGAAGCCCGGGTACAGACTTGCATCGTTTTCAGACCAATCCGTCAATGATCCTCAAAGTGATATTCAAGAATATTCTCATAAATAGCCATCCATTCCATAATATCCATATCATCCCCCAACTCTCCCTTCTGATACGACTCCCATGCCTGTTGGCTGCTAATATGAAATTTTCTTTCGAAAACATCCACTTCCCTTTTCAACTTATTGATATTCAAAAGCCTTCTGTCAGCTTCAATTCTCGTCAGCTTTGTCAGGGCATCCTTTACCCGCTCCGCGCCCAGGATATCGGTCAGTTCTTCAAGATTCTCATGCAGGTTCATCCGCACCTCCCAATGAAAAATTTCATCAAATAATTTAGCGGATTATACTTTATACCCAAGGGATCTGCAACGGAAATATTTGCAAAAACCAGATATCAGATAAGATATCGGACAGGATTGGTCCCCTTTAGCGGCCCTGAGCAGTGATATCTGCAAATACCCATTGTCAAAGTCCCCATCTCTTGAAAAATCAAGTTGAATTCCCCTTCCGGGTCTGTTATAGATGCTCTCTTTGGTGCATCGGGCACATTTAGAGGCTTTGGTACGAACATCTACAGCAAAAAGGAGGAACCCCCATGCGTCTGATTCTGTTGGGAGGCCCCGGCGCGGGCAAGGGCACACAGGCCAATTACATCAAGGATCGCTACAACATTCCCCAGATCTCCACCGGAGACATGCTGCGGGCCGCGGTCAAGGCCGGAACCGAGATGGGCAAAGAGGCCAAGAAGCACATGGATGCCGGCGGACTGGTCCCGGACGACGTGATCATCGGGCTGGTCAAGGAGCGGATCAAAGAGCCGGACTGCCAAAACGGATTCCTCTTTGACGGATTCCCCCGCACCATCCCCCAGGCCGACGCGATGAAGGAGGCCGGGGTCCCCATCGACGCGGTAGTGGACATCGAGGTTCCGGACGAGGAGATCATCAAGCGGATGAGCGGCCGGCGGGTCCACCTGGCCAGCGGCAGAACCTATCACCTGGTCTTCAACCCCCCCAAGGAGGAGGGCAAGGACGATGTGACCGGCGAGCCCCTGATCCAGCGGGAGGATGACCATGAGGATACGGTGAAGAAACGGCTCCAGGTCTACCACGACCAGACCGAACCCCTGATCGGCTACTACAAGAACTGGGAGAAATCGGGCGAGCCCAAAGCCCCCCACTACATCCGGATCATCGGGGTGGGCAAGGTGGATGAGATCCGGGACAAGATCTTTGCCGAGCTGGACAAGGTGAAGTAACCCGGTCTCCTATTCCATTTCCGCCGATCAAAAAAACGGCCCTGCACTACCTTTCCGCAGGGCCGCCGCTCTTTTCAAAGACATCCGACAATCAGCAGCAATCAAAACGGCAGGCATTTGAATCCCGGCCGAAGATTTTTTTAAGAAGGGCTTTTAACCGGCTCATTCTTCAGCCGATTTTTTCAGCGCACCCTGAACCATCCGGATCGCATCCTCCCGGGTCTCTATCCGGCCTCCGTACCGCGCCTCTTCAACCATTGAAAGCAATCGTTTGAAGTCCGGCGAGGGGGAAAGGCCAAAGATCCGGATCAGGTCATGGCCTGTGATCAGGGGCGCGGATCTGCTCCGGGGCTTGAATTCCGCATGATAGTGATGGGCCAGTTCCCGGATGAATTTCCGGAATTCGGTCTCCCGGGGCTGGGGACTTCGGTTTTTGCCCTCCATATCGGCCAGAGAGTGGAGGAGCAGATACGGGGTCAGCTCCCGGCAGCGCATGAAGAAACGGGCTACCCCTTTTCCGGTCAGCATCCCCTTCTGATCCGCGTTGAAAAGATGCAGGGGACGGAGATGGTTTTCGATGAGCGATTCCACAAAACGGATCTCCTTCCGGGATAGCTTGAGTCGAAGGCCGATCTTTGAAAAGGCTTCCGCACCGGTCCGCTCATGGCCGTAGAAGTGGATCACGCCCTTTTGATCGATGCTTTTCGAGCCGGGCTTTCCAATATCGTGGAGCAGCACCGAAAGCTTCAGCAGCCGGATACCGGAGCCGCCCTTCTCCTTTTGACCCGGATCGAATTCCCCTGTTGGGCCGAAGATATGGGAAGCCTCCCCGGCAAGCATCTCTTCAAATTTTTCAAAGGCCTGAAGGGTGTGCTCCAGGGCATTGAAGTCGTGATGCCGGTTCTGGCCGCAGGATTTCAGCGGCAGCAGCTCCGGAAAGATCTCAAAGAGAAGGCCGCTCTTTTCCATCCCCCGGATTTGGGGAGCGCTCTCCGGAACTTCGAGAAGCTTCAGAAGTTCCTCCCGGATTCGTTCTCCGGCGGTCATGCTGATAAGCTCGGGCTGGGCTTCGATCGCGGCCTCGGTCTCGAAATCGATGGCAAACCCGAGCTGACCCGCAAACCGGTAGGCCCGAAGCAGCCGGAGCGGATCCTGAGTGAAGCACTGCTCCGTCACCCGACCGATGCGCTTCTCCCGGATATCGCGCAGCCCCCCGGCAGGATCGATTAGCCGCTCCTCTTCGAGGCTCCAGGCCATTGCATTGACGGTGAAGTCCCGCCGGAAGAGATCGGTTTCGATATCGGGGCCCCAGAGCGGAGTGATCTCATAGATCTGTTCCCGGGCCCGGAGACGATAGATGACCCCTTGGGGCTTTCCCAGCTTGACGGCCCGGCAGTTGAGTTCCCGGGCAGCCGCTTCAGCAAAGCTCTCGGCATCCCCGGAGACCGCGATATCGAAATCTTTGGGCATCCGTTCCATCCGCGCGTCCCGGACGGCCCCGCCCACCAGATAGACGCCCCGGAACCGGGGCAGAAACATCAATAGATCTTTAAACATTTATCCATCCTTCTGTACGGATAATTGTACGGCCTAAATTTCGGAGAATTTTATCATTTCCTACTTGACAATGGAAGAATCATTGTATAACAATTAAAAATATTCGTGAATGCCCCCCTGCTGGAGAGATTGCCGTAACGAAAATTCAAATTCCGGATATCCAGGGAAGATCCTGCCGGGGATCTCCGGACATTTCAGGATAAAGCCATTCTCAATTGAACCCTTTTTTACCATCAGCAATAATGGAAAAATGATTCAAGCGTAGTTTTGAAGCGCCAGGGATTTGCCGCACCGAATGCATGTTCTTTGGGCCGCCGCGCCCGAGAAACCCCCACAATATTAACATTATCCAACGGAGTGTAATGTGAATGATGAACCTTGTTGAGTTAAAGAACAAAAAAATCAAAGAGCTGACGGACATGGCGAAGTCGTTCAATATCGAATCGCCGGCAGGTCTGCGGAAACAGGAACTGATCTTTTCCATCCTCCAGGCCCAGATCGAGCAGAACGGCCTGATCTACGGCGAGGGGACCCTCGAGATCCTGCCGGACGGCTTCGGGTTTCTGAGAGCCCCCAATGCCAACTACCTGCCGGGCCCCGACGACATCTATGTCTCGCCCTCCCAGATCCGGCGCTTCAATTTAAGGACCGGAGATACCATCTCAGGCCAGATCCGCCAGCCCAAGGAGACCGAGCGGTACTTTGCCCTGCTCAAGGTGGAGGCCATCAACTACGAAGATCCGGAGACCGCGCGGGATAAGATCCTCTTCGACAATCTCACCCCCCTCTATCCGGAAAATAAGATCAACATGGAGTTCCAGGCCGAGAACTACTCGACCCGGATCATGGATCTGCTCACCCCGATCGGATTCGGACAGCGGGGACTGATCGTCTCACCCCCCCGCTCCGGAAAGACCATGCTGCTCCAGTATATCGCCAACGCGATCACCTCCAATCATAAAGATGTGGTCCTCTTCGTGCTGCTCATCGACGAGCGCCCCGAAGAGGTGACAGATATGGAGCGGTCCGTGCGGGGCGAGGTGATCAGCTCCACATTCGACGAGCCGGCCGAGCGCCATGTGCAGGTGGCCGAGATGGTGATCGAAAAGGCCAAGCGCCTGGTTGAACACAGGAAAAACGTGATTATCCTCCTGGACAGCATCACCCGTCTGGCCAGAGCCTACAACTCGGTGGTTCCGCCCTCGGGCAAGATCCTCTCGGGCGGCGTCGACTCCAACGCGCTCCAGCGGCCCAAGCGGTTTTTCGGTGCGGCCCGGAACGTGGAGGAGGGCGGCAGCCTGACGATCATCGCGACCGCGCTCGTCGACACCGGCAGCCGGATGGACGAGGTGATCTTCGAAGAGTTCAAGGGAACCGGCAACATGGAGCTGCAGCTCGACCGGAGGCTTTCCGACAAGCGCCTCTTCCCCGCGATCGACATCAAGAAGTCCGGAACCCGGAAAGAGGAGCTGCTGCTGGATATGGAGATTCTCAACCGCACCTGGATACTGAGAAAACTCCTCTCCTCCCTCAATCCTGTGGATAGCCTTGAATTTTTGCTTGAAAAAATGCAGGGAACAAAGGATAATAAGGATTTTCTGGCGTCCATGAACGCATAGAAGAGAAGATATCTACAAATATATTCGAAGAATACGGAGGTAAGACGTCCCATGAAAGAAGGCATCCATCCCAAATACGACGACACTACGATCACCTGTGCGTGCGGCAACGTGATCGAGTCCGGCTCCACCAAATCGGACATCCGGGTGGAGATATGCTCCCAGTGCCACCCCTTCTTCACCGGCAAGCAGAAGCTGGTGGACACGGCCGGCCGCATCGAGCGCTTCCGCAAGAAGTACGAGAAGTTTCAGCAGCAGCAGCAGAAACAATCCTAACGATACCGGGAAGACCCCCATATGTTCGACAGACTGAAGGGTGTGGAAAACCGCCACGCCGAGCTGGAGGCCCTTTTGAGCGACCCGGAGGTGCTCCGGGATCAGGAGAGATACCAGCGCTACGCCAAGGAGCATTCCGAGCTTTCAGACATCGTCAATGCCTACCGGGCCTACCTGCAGGCGAGCGAGGAGATCGAGGAGAGCCAGGAGCTGCTCAGAGACAGTGATCCTGAGATCAAGACACTGGCCAGAGACGAGATCGAGCGGCTCGAAGGAAGAACCGAGGCCCTGGAGACCGAGCTGAAGCGGCTGCTGACACCAAAAGACCCCAACGACGACAAGAATGTCCTTTTAGAGATTCGGGCCGGCACCGGCGGGGATGAGGCCGGGCTCTTCGCGGGCGATCTCTTCCGGATGTACATCCGGTATGCCGAGGGCAAGGGATGGAAGGTGGAGATGATGGACCTCCACGAGAGCGGGACCGGCGGCTACAAGGAGGCCATCGCGATGATCCACGGACGCGGAGCCTACAGCCGCCTGAAATACGAGAGCGGCACCCATCGGGTCCAGCGGGTTCCGACCACCGAGACTCAGGGCCGGATTCACACCTCGGCCGTGACGGTTGCGGTGCTGCCCGAGGCCGAAGATGTGGAACTCAACATCGATTCCAACGAACTCAAGATCGATGTCTACCGCGCCACGGGCCCAGGGGGCCAGTCCGTTAACACCACCGACTCCGCTGTCCGGATCACCCATCTCCCCACAAACCTGGTGGTGACCTGCCAGGACGAGAAGTCTCAGTGGAAGAACAAGGCCAAGGCCATGAAGGTGCTGCGGGCCCGCCTTTTGGACCGGATGATCCAGGAGCAGAACGACAAGCGCTCTGAAGAGCGGAAGAGCCAGATCGGCACCGGGGACAGAAGCGGCAGGATCCGAACATACAACTACCCCCAGGGCCGGGTCACGGAGCACCGGATCGGCCTGACCCTCTACAAGCTGGAGTCCATTCTTCAAGGAGACATCGACGCGATCATCGACGAGCTGACCACCCACTACCAGGCCCAGGCGCTGGAGCATGCAGATTCCCCCATCGGAACCGACGGAACAGCCTCAGTGGACCATTCTTAAACTCCTCCGGTGGACCGAGGAGTATTTCCGATCAAAGGCTGTGGAAGGCCCCCGTTCGGGCGCGCAGATCCTTTTGGCCCATCTTCTGGGGCTGGAGCGGATCGACCTATACCTGCGCCATGACCAGCCCCTGAACCCGGAGGAACTCTCCCGGTTCAAGGCCATGATCCGCCGGCGGGTCAAGAGGGAACCGGCCGCGTATATCACGGGCCGGAAAGGATTCTGGAGCCTCGATCTAGCGGTCTCGCCCGAGGTGCTCATCCCCAGACCCGAGACCGAAATCCTGGTGGAGACCGCGCTGGGGCTGCTGAAGGAGATTCCAATGGCCAGGGTGCTGGATATGGGAACCGGCTCGGGCGCGATCATCTGCGCGATCGGGGCAGAGCGGCCCGGGGATCTTCTCTTTGCATTGGATTGCTCCGAAGCCGCGCTGCGGGTGGCCCGGGAAAACGCCCGAAGCCAGCTTCAGGGGCAAGGACAGGAGGAAACCCGGGAAGATGCACCCCGCTTCTTTGCCGGAGACTGGCTCCTGCCGGTCCGGCGCGATGCCCGATTCCACCTGATCCTCTCCAACCCGCCCTATATTCCGACCCGGACCCTGGACCGGCTTCAGCCTGAAATCCATCATGAGCCGAAAGCCGCGCTGGACGGGGGTGAGGACGGGCTGAGCCCGATCCGGCGGATCGCATCCGGGGCTTGGGCCCATCTTCACGAGGGGGGCTCCCTTCTCATGGAGATCGGCCATGACCAGTGGGAGGCCGTGGAAGAGCTTCTCAGGGAGACCGGGGAATACCGGGAGATCCGGCCTGTAGCCGACTATGAGGGACATCAGCGGGTGGCGGTCGCTACCCGATAAAAAAAGTCTTGCCTCTCTTCCCCGGATTTGTTACTAAGTTATATTTATCGTTTTTAGCGTCACACGCTCCCGGACCGTCTGCCGGGTGCCTCTTTTCCGAAACGGTTTTCCATACCGTTTTTTTTATGCATAACAATTTTTATGCATAACAAAAAGGAAAAAGGGGTCGGCTGCCGGTGGGATGGGAGCGGTGGAAAAACCCAAAGAAAGGAAAAATCGTAAATGGCAGCAGTACAGATCACCATGAAGGAGCTTCTGGAGGCAGGGGTACATTTCGGCCATCAGACCAAGCGATGGAACCCCAAGATGAAACCCTACATCTTCGGCGCGCGCAACGGCATCTACATCATCGACCTGCAGAAGACGGTCCGGATGTTCAAGGATGCCTACGAATTCATCCAAAAGACCGTTTCGGAAGGAAAGAAGGTGCTCTTCGTCGGCACCAAGAAGCAGGCCCGAGACGCGATCTATGAAGAGGCCAACCGCTCCGAGATGTATTACGTCCACAACCGCTGGCTCGGCGGGATGCTCACCAACTTCCAGACCGTCAAGAAGAGCATTGACCAGCTAAACCACCTCAACCAGATCAAGAACGACGAGACCATCAACCTCTATACCAAAAAGGAGCGGTTGAAGCTGGAAAAGGAGCGGATCAAGCTCGACAACAACCTCGGCGGCATCCGGGAAATGAATGGCCTGCCGGGCGCGATCTTCATCGTCGATCCGAAAAACGAGGCCATCGCGATCCGGGAGGGGCGCAGGCTCGGAATTCCCATCGTGGCCATTGTGGACACCAACTGCGACCCCGATGACATCGACTACGTCATCCCGGGCAACGATGATGCGATCAGGGCCATCCGCCTCCTCACCTCCCGCATCGCGAATGCGTGCATCGAAGGGGCCGAGCTGAAGGCTGAAAAGCTCCAGGCCGAAAAGGACAAGGAGACCGATGATAGCGAATCGGACGAGATAGCGGTTGCAAGCGCGGACCTGAAGCCGGGAGAGCGGAAGGTCATCTCCGACGGAACCCAGGGCCCGGTAGTGGAGGTAATCCGCCGGGGCGGGGTTGTGGAGACCACTGAGGATCTGAATCCCGAGGCCGATGTTACTGCCGAAGCTGGCGTAGAGGCCGACGCTGAAAAACCCGGCGAATAGCCCCTTATCAAAAAGAGCATTGCCGATCGGAAGATCGGTTTTACACCCCGAATTCATACAAATTGAACAAAAGAGACGGCCCTGAAAATCCGGGGCCGTTTTTTAAAAAATATACAGATGCCCCCAGTTTGAACTGTTCGAAATGTTTGAATTGTTCGAAATGTTCAAAAGGGGCATTTGAAAAAGGAGAAGTATACCAATGGCAGAGATCAGCGCAAAGATGGTCAAAGGGCTCCGGGAGCAGACCGGAGCCGGTATCATGGACTGCAAGGAGGCCCTGGCAGAGTGCGGCGGGGATCTGGAAAAGGCCGTCGATTTCCTGAGAAAGAAGGGTCTGGCCACGGCAAAGAAGCGGGCCGGCCGCTCGATGAGCGAAGGCGTAGTCGAGTCCTACATCCATATGGGCGGAAAGATCGGCGTGATGGTGGAGATCAACTGCGAGACCGACTTTGTGGCCAAGACCGATGATTTCAAGGAATTTGCCCGAAACATCGCGATGCACATCGCGGCCGCAAGCCCCGTCGGGATCACCCCCGAAGATGTTCCGGCCGACGTGATCGAACGGGAGAAGGAGATATACAAGGCCCAGGCCCTGGAGATGGGCAAGCCCGAGAAGATGGTGGACAAGATCGCAGAGGGGAAGCTCAACAAGTTCTACAAGGATAGCTGCCTTTTGGACCAGGCATATGTGAAGGACCCGAACATCTCGATTGCCGACTATCTCAACGAAGTGATCGCCAAGACCGGCGAGAACATCACCATCCGGCGCTTTGCCCGGTTTCAGGTAGGAGAATAAGCCTTGGCCGCGCCCATATTCGAACGGATTCTGCTCAAACTTTCCGGTGAGGCCCTCATGGGGGATCAGGGCTTCGGTATCAGCCCCCAGATGATGGGCTATGTGGCCGACGAGGTCAAATCCGTGGTCGAACTCGGGGTCCAGATTGCGATCGTTGTGGGCGGCGGCAACATCTTCAGAGGGGTTGCCGCGACCTCCTTCGGCATGGAGCGGGCCTCCGCGGATCACATGGGGATGCTGGCCACCGTGATCAACAGCATTGCGCTGCAGGACTCGCTGGAGAAGAAGGGTGTGGAGACCCGGGTGCAGACCGCCATCTCCATGCACGAGGTGGCCGAGCCCTACATCCGCAGGCGTGCGGTTCGTCATCTGGAAAAGGGCCGGGTGGTGATCTGCGCGGCCGGCACCGGCAACCCCTACTTCACCACCGACACCGCGGCCGTGCTCCGGGCTCAGGAGATCCATGCCCAGATCCTGCTCAAGGCCACCAAGGTCAAGGGGCTCTACGACGCGGACCCGGCCATTCACAAGGACGCGCACTTCGTGCCCCACATCACCTACATGCACGCCCTGGAAAGGCAGCTCAAGGTCATGGACATGACAGCCATCTCCCTGGCAATGGACAATAAGCTTCCTCTGGTGGTCTTCGATCTCAACCAGGAGGGAAATATCCGCAATGTGGTGCTGGGGGAGACTGTCGGCTCCCTCATCGATAACGGGCCCGACGGCCCATCAGATGAAAAGCGGGGCAACACCCCGTAGCATAAGGGTTTGACCCCATGCCCTACTGAGGGTTGAAAAAAGGATCAGACAAGGGAAAGGAAAGGCAATGATCGACTCCATCTATGAAGAGACCCAGGCGCGGATGGAAAAATCCATCGCCGCGCTGAGAAACGAGCTGAAGCGGATCAGGACCGGCCGGGCCTCCCTGTCCCTGCTGGACGGTGTCCGGGCCGACTATTACGGAACCCCGACCCCGCTCAACCAGATGGCCACCCTCTCGGTTCCCGAAAGCCGGCTCATCATGATCCAGCCCTGGGATGCGACCGCGATCAAGGAGATTGAAAAGGCGATTTTGAAATCGGATCTGGGCCTCACGCCATCGAGTGACGGGAAGCTGATCCGGATCACGATTCCGCCCCTGACCGAAGAGCGGCGCAAGGAGCTGGTGAAGCTGGTCAACAAGACCTGCGAGGAGTACAAGGTCGCGGTCCGCAACATCCGCCGGGATGCCAACGACATGCTCAAAGAGCTGAAAAAAGAGGGCGACATCTCCGAAGACGACGCGTTCAAGGCCCAGGATCAGGTCCAGAAGATCACCGACGATCATATCAAGAAGATCGACGAGGTCTATCAGGAGAAAGAGAAGGAGATTCTTGAGTTCTGATCCGGCCGGGGCAATCGCGGCCGCGGGCCTGGACCCGGAGCGGATTCCAAGGCATGTGGCCGTCATCATGGACGGCAACGGCCGGTGGGCCAAAAAAAGGCTCATGAACCGGGTCCTGGGCCACGAGCAGGGGATGGAGACGGTGCGGGAGATCGTCCGGGCCAGCCGGGAGATCGGGATCTCGGTGCTGACGCTCTATGCCTTCTCCACAGAGAACTGGGCCCGGCCCAAGGCCGAGGTAATGGCATTGATGACATTGCTGCGCAGGTTTTTGAAATCGGAGCGCCAGGAGATGGTCCAAAACCATATCCGGCTCAACGCGATCGGCCAGACTGAACGCCTTCCCAAAGATGTCCGGGATTCCCTCGATGAGACCAAGGGGCTGACCGCAGAGAATCAGGGAATGGTTTTGAACCTCTCCCTCAGCTACGGGGGCCGCACCGAGATCACCGAAATGGTTCAATCTATCGCACGGAAGGCGGCAAAAGGCGAGATCGACCCTGAAACGATCACCGAGGAGACCGTAGCTGACCACCTCTATACAAAGGGGATGCCGGACCCCGATCTGATGATCCGGACCAGCGGGGAGATGCGGATCAGCAACTTCCTTCTCTGGCAGCTCGCGTATGCGGAATTTTTCATCACCGAGACCCTCTGGCCCGATTTTACAAAAGAGGAGTACTATGATATTCTGAAGGCATACGGTCGGCGGGAGCGCCGGTTCGGAAAAGTTCTTCGGTAAACCTCTTTTACTACAGGAGATGCCATGCATCTGAAACGTTGGATATCCGCGCTGGTCGTCCTCCCCTTTCTCATCACCCTCATCGTCATCGGGGGCATCCCCTTTATCTTCTTCGTCTCTTTGGTCTGCGTCATAAGCCTCTGTGAATACTATCGGATCACCTATGATCCGAGCGGAGATACCATCTCCGGGGGCATTCTGCTGATCGGGCTGATATTGGGGCCCATGCTGGTGATGGCCGTCTTCTGGAACAAAAACGATCTCCTCCTCTTTCTGCTTTCGCTCAACGTGATCCTCTCGGGCGCGTTTTCCCTCACCCAGTTCAGGGATGATCCGGCCATTTTAGACAACACTGCGCGCCAGACCCAGGGAATGACCTATATCGCGCTATCCCTGGCCACCATCGCCTCGATCCGACACGGGTCCGACGGGATGATCTGGATCTTCCTTCTGCTGGCCGTCATCTTTGCCGGGGATATCGGGGCCTATTACGTCGGCTCATATTACGGAAAGCACAAGCTCTGCCCTTCGGTCAGCCCCAAAAAGACCATCGAGGGCGCGCTGGGCGGGATCGTCGCAAACATCCTCGTCGGGTCGATCTTCAAGATCCTCTTTCTGCCCCTTCTGGAGTGGAAATACTCCATTCTTTTCTTCGTCTGCGCGGGCATCGCGGGACAGATCGGGGATCTCTTCGAGTCGGCCCTGAAGCGGAATGCGGCCATCAAGGATTCCGGCTCGATTCTTCCGGGACACGGGGGGCTTCTGGACCGGATCGACGCGCTGCTCTTTGCCGCGCCCATCACCTATCTTTTCAAGGAATTCATCTTTAAATGAAAGTCATCTTTAAATGAAAGGGATCGCGGTTCTCGGTTCCACCGGCTCCATCGGTGCAAACGGCCTGGAGATCGCAAGACGGTTTCCGGACCGGTTTTCCGTAAAGGCCATAACCGCAAAGTCAAGTGTTGAACTTCTGGCCGAACAGATCATCGAATTCAGGCCCGAGGTTGCTGCGGTCTATGATGAAGAGAGGGCCGCAGCCCTTGGCAGACTTCTGCCCCGGGGAAGCAAAACCGAGCTCCTCTACGGGGCCGAGGGGTACCGCGCAGCCGCAACCCTCGATTCGGTGAAGAGCGTATTGACGGCAGTGGTCGGCGCGGCCGGCCTGGAACCGACCCTTGCGGCCATCGACGCGGGCAAGGAGATCGCGCTGGCCAACAAGGAGACCCTGGTAATGGCCGGGGAGATCGTGATGACGCGGGCCGCGGAAAAAGGGGTGAAGATCCTGCCGGTGGACAGCGAGCACAGCGCGATCTTTCAGTGTCTGGCGGGCCAGAACCGGAAGGATCTGGAGAAAATCCTGCTCACCGCATCGGGCGGACCTTTTCGAAACAGGGACATCACAAAGTTTTCGGATATCCGGCCCGAAGATGCGCTCAACCACCCCACCTGGCAGATGGGGCCAAAGATCACCATAGACTCAGCAACGCTGATGAACAAGGGGCTGGAGGTGATCGAGGCCAGCCACCTCTTCGGTGTGACCCCAGACCGGATCGAGGTGGTTGTGCATCCCCAGAGCATCGTCCACTCCATGGTCGCATACAAGGACGGCTCGGTGATCGCGCAGTTGGGGATTCCCGACATGAAAGGGGCCATCGCCTACGGCCTCTCCTGGCCCGAGCGGCTGCCGCTTCCCGAGCATCGGCTCGATCCTTTTCACCATGACAACCTGACCTTTGAGCGGCCCGACCTTGAAAAATTTCAATGTCTTGCCCTTGCATTTGCGGCCATCCGCACCGGCGGAACAATGCCTGCGGTCCTGAATGCGGCAAACGAGATCGCGGTCGCGGCCTTTTTGGACCAAAGGATCTCTTTTCCCCGGATTCCGGCACTGATTAAAGAGACAATGGAGGCCCACACCCCGGACATATCCCCGGATCTGGATGCGATTATCGCGGCGGACAGTTGGGCCCGAAACCGGGTTGACGAAGCCCTCCGAAAGGATTAATTTCTGCAGCATGAACAGTATCTTTGCATTCATCATAGTATTGGGCGTACTGGTCTTCTTCCACGAGCTGGGCCATTTTCTGGTGGCCCGCCTCTTCGGTGTTGGCGTGGAGAAGTTCTCTCTGGGCTTTGGCCCCCGAATCTTTGGAAAGACCGTGGGGCGGACCGATTACCGGGTCTCTGCCATCCCCCTCGGCGGCTATGTGAAAATGGTTGGAGAGGAGCCGGATGCGGAGATCGACCCGGAAGACATTCCGGTCTCCTTTACCCATAAACCGGTGCTACAACGGATCGGGATTGTCGCGGCCGGACCCATTTTTAATCTGGTCCTTGCGGTTCTTATCTTCTTTTTCATCTTTCAGATCTCCGGAACCTACATCCTGAAGCCGACCATCGGCTCTGTCGCGTCAGAAACCCCGGCTTCAGAAGGCGGGCTGCAGAAGGGGGATGTGGTCGCGGCCATCGACGGAAAAGAGATCAAGACCTGGGAGGAGATGTCTGAAATCATCACCGCGAGCCGGGGCAACCCTCTCAACCTGACGATCCTTCGGGGGGAGGAGCGGGTCGATGTGACCATCGCGGCCGACAAAAGAACCACCAAGAATCTATTCGGCGAGGATATGGAGCGGTATGTGATCGGCGTCACCTCGGCCGGGGATTACTTCACCAGGGACATGGGGTTTTTCGAGTCGATCGGCGAAAGCTTTGTGCAGACCTACCGAATCACCGAGCTGACGGTGCTCACCATCGTCAAGCTGATCCAGGGGATCGTCTCGACCGACACTCTGGGCGGCCCCATCATGATCGCACAGCTCGCGGGGGAGCAGGCCAAGGAGGGGGTTGCAAGTTTAAGTTTTCTCATCGCGCTCTTGAGCGTCAACCTCGCGGTGCTCAACATCCTGCCGATCCCGGTGCTCGACGGGGGCCATCTGCTCTTCTTCTTTATCGAACTGGTGCGGGGGAAGCCGGTCAGCACAAGGGTCCGGGAGGTCGCACAGCAGGCCGGGCTATTTGTTCTGCTGATGCTGATGATCCTGGTCTTCTACAACGATATTGCCAGAATACTGGCCAGTTGATCTGCTTCGGCCCCTGATGGCGCTCTTGTCAGGGGCTTTTTTTTCCGCTGAAAACCGAATCTTATCCTCTCTTGCAAAGATGCCTCGAAAATGACCCCTGAAAATCCCCTCTCCGGGCTGAGCCTCTTTGTGCCCATCTACAACGAAGCGGCCATTCTGTCGGAGAATACGGATCGGCTTTACAAATACCTCTCCCGACTCCAGATCCCATTTGAAATCCTGCTGGGCAGCAACGGCTCGACCGACGCGACTCCGGAGATCGGCCCGAAGCTGGCCGCGGCGCATCGGAACGTGAAATTCTTCCATCTTTCCCAACGGGGGCCCGGGCTCGCGTTTGCAGAGGCGCTCCGCGGCTGCCGGTACGACGCCTTCATCTGCCAGGACGCGGATCTCTCCATCCATCTGGAATTCATTCCAAAGGCATTCGATCTGCTGGAAAATCATGACGCGGTGATCGGCGCGAAGCAGACGACCCAGCGCAGGGCCCGGATGCGGATTGGGGTCAGCGACTTTTTCATCCTATGCACCAACCTTCTGCTCGGCCTCTCGTACCGGGATTATTCGATCGGGGCAAAGGCATACCGCACCGAAGCGATCCGGCCCTTTATCGGCAAGGTGGACCGCCACACCTTCTATACCCAGCAGATGATCTGGCAACTGCAGAGAATCGGGGGAAGGATCATCGAGATTCCGGTGGAGTGCGACGACTGGCGCAAAAGCCGGTTCAATCTCATCCATGAGGGTTTCTACCGGTTTTACAAACTCTTCGAACTCTGGCTCAGGATGCAGGCGCGGCATGAATAGACCCAATTTTTCCCATCTTCTCCGAACCTTTATCTTTCCCTTTATCTTTCCCTTCCTCTTCCTCTTCTTTTTCTTTTTCGGGCAGAGTCAGCCCCTGGCCCTGGCCGGGGAGATCTCCCTCCGATTTGAAAGCCGGATCTCGGTGACCGGCCCCGAGGTCGATATCCGGTATACATTGCGGAATTTGGGAACCGATGCCGCGCAGAATCCATCGGTATCGGCCAGATTTCTCGGTCAGGAAAAGAGTTCCCTTTTGGCCCCGTCCCTCTCACCCGGCAAGGGGGGTGACGGCCGATTCCGCTTCATGCTGCCGGAAGATGCCAAACCAGGAGCATATCCGGTCTTCTTCACCCTGACCTACACGGACGAAAACGGCATCTCCTTTTCCAACGCGGCGCTGGGGGTCGCCCGAACCCGGCCCGGGGTCAGCACCCGGCTTTCACTGAATGCGGATTGGGAGGCGGGAGAGAATCGAATCCGTCTTGGAGTGGACCGAGTTGAAAGAGTGGACCGAGTTGAAGCAGTGGACACAGTTGAAGGGGGGGGCGCAGTTGAAGGGGAGGACGCAGTTGAAAGGGGGGGCGTAGTTGAAGGGGGGGACATCGGAGATTTTTCCGTCCGGATCACGGCCCATCTTCCCGATGATCTCTCTGTTGACAGGGATCATCTGGTGATCACCTTTGAAGAGAAGGATGCGCCGGTCTTTTTCCGGATCGATAATCGGAGCGGACTGCCCGGCAGCCGGTATCAGATATTCTTCACCGCGGAATATGAGGCCGGCGGGGTCCATTATCTGGCCTATGCAAGTCCGGTCGTGCCGGTGGATGACTTGAGTTCAGTCCGAAAGATCGACTTTGATGGGCTTCGGGAAAAGGGGTTTTTCGGGCTGATCCTTCTGGCGGGGGTCATCGGCGGCCTTCTGCTCGTCTCCGGAAAGATCCGAAGTGCCTTTTCCGGCGAAAAATACCGGGTTCCTCTCCTCTTCGATCTTCTGGTCATTTTGATGATCCAGGGCTTCATTCTCTCCTGTGTCTCTCCCCAGTTCCTGATCACCGATACCATCACCACCGGCGGCGATACAGCCTCACATTACTATACGCTGCACTACCTGCAGAATGAGCTGCTTCCCGATGGGAAGATCGGCGGCTGGACTCCCGGCAATCTCGCGGGATTTCCGATTCTGCAGTTCTACTTCCCCCTACCCTTTCTCTTCATGAGCTTTCTCGACATTTTCCTTCCTTTGACGGTCGCGTTCAAATGGGGAACGCTGCTGGGAACTTTTCTGCTGCCGGTCGGGGCATATCTGATGCTGCGCCTGATGCGCGCGCCCTTTCCTGCACCGGCCATCGGAGCCGTGCTGACCCTGCCCTTTCTCTTCAACAGCGCAAACTCGATGTGGGGCGGAAATATCCTGAGTACCCTTGCCGGGGAGTTCTCCTACAGTTTAAGCCTTGCCCTGATGCTCATCTTTCTGGGAACCTTGTACCGGGGATGCCGGGAGAACCGGTGGGTCATCCTAAACGGGATCGGGGTCTTCTTCGTCGGCTTCAGCCACGGATATACCCTTCTCTTTGCCGAAGCCCTGTCGCTCTTTTTCCTCATCACCCCGCATGATTTTATCCGGCGGTTCTTCTACCTGGCAAAGGTCTATGCTTTAGGCTTTTTTCTGCTCGCCTTCTGGCTGGTTCCGCTGCTGGTCTTTACGAAGTACACCACGGCTTACCATACGGCCTGGCAGATATACTCCATCAAGGAGGTCATCCCGGACATCCTTGTGCCGACGATTCTTCTGGCCACTATCTCGATGATCGGCTTTGGGGCATACGCCATTTATCGTTTCATGCAGAGCCGAAAGCCGGAAGGGAAGCATGAGCAGAAAAGGCCGGAGATTCCCTTTGCCGCGCCCGGCTTCCTCCTCTTTGGGATCTTCATTGCCGGGATCATGTACATGGCCGCGCCCCGGCTGGGGGTGGTGGATATCCGCTACATTCCCTGCGGTCAGTTGATGGCCGCGCAACTGGCTGCCCTGGGGCTCGGCGCTCTGGGGCTCTTTTTCAACCGGTGGGGAATCCGGCCATTCTATCTCCTGCTCATTCTTCTGGCGGGTCTTTACTGGACCGACCATCATGAGGAGAAGGTGACAGAATGGACCCAATGGAACTATTCCGGATTCGAGGCCAAACCAGCATGGCCCCTGTTCCGGAAGATCAACAGCAGCATTGCCGGAGATTTCACGGACCCCCGGGTCGTCTTCGAGCATTCCTCCCATCATAATGTCTTCGGCACCACCCGGGCCTTCGAGTCCCTGCCCCTGTTCGCGGGCAGAGCAACCCTCGAAGGGGTCTACATGCAGGCCACGGTCACATCCCCCTTTATCTTCTACATCCAGTCCGAGGTCTCAAAAGAGAAGTCCTGCCCCTTTAGCCAGTATGTCTGCGCGGATCTGAATTTCGACAGGGCTCTCGAGCGTCTGGAGATGTTCAATGTCTCGACGCTGATTCTCAGAAGCACCGAAGCAAAGGCCGCGGCCGCACGCCATCCCGGGCTGGAGCTGGATCATCGCTTCGGGGAATATGAGATATGGAAGCTTCGAAACTTCGAAAACCGGTATGTGGTTCCCCTGGACAGAGAGCCGGTTCTTCTCTTGACGGAAGAGTGGAAGATCGACGCATACAAGTGGTTTATGGATGATGACCTCATCGGGATTCCCGTCATTTTTGCGGCCGATCTTTCCGATGTCGGGGTGAGGGATTTCAATATTGCAACGACGCTCTCTTCCGATATGAAGACCGCGTCGATCCCGGGGGAGTGCAGCGTGAAAGAGACGATCACCAACGATGAGATCCGGATCGAAACCGACTGCACAGACCGGCCCCTGCTGGTAAAGGTCTCCTACCATCCCAACTGGAAGGTGAAAGGCGCGGAAAGGATCTATCTGGCAGGTCCCGCCTTCATGCTGATCTACCCGGAGGAGAATAGCGTCCGGCTATATTACGGGAATAAGTGGCCCAAGCTCTTCGGCACCATCCTGACGGCCATCGGGATTCTGATCCTGCTGATGCATCTTCCGATCCCCTTTGCAGAAAGGCGATTGTGGACATATGTTCCCGGAGCATCAGGGTTGGTTGGAATTGAGCCTGAAAAGCGCTTTCCCTGGAATCCCTCCCCCAACATCCGCTGGTTCCTGCTTCTATCAGCCGCAACCCTTGCCATCCTTTTGATGGTCGGCTGGAGCATCCACATCTATCGGATCGAGCCGAGCCGACTTTTCAACAGAGCCATTCACCTGAAAGATGCCAAAGAGTTCGATGAGGCCCGAGATCTCTACGAAGAGGTGATCGACCTGAGCAGCCCGGTTTCAAACCTCGCGGCCGAGTCGGCCTACTATATCGCGATCTGCTACTATCTGGAGGGGAAGAACCCGGAGGCGATCAGCGCTTTTGAACTCTTTATCCGGATCTTTCGCCATGCCAACCGGATCGCGGAGGCGCACTACCATATCGGCCTGCTCCACTTCCGGATGAAGGAGACCGGGAAGGGGATCGAGCGGATGCGGTTTGTGATGGAGAGGTTTCCGACCACGGCCTGGGCCGGTTACGCGGAAGAGCAGCTCGGGGTTTACGGCCCCTCCGGGAGAAGATGATTTAATTGACTTACACCCCCCATTCTGCTACCAATAAGGATTATGGCGCACAGACTTGAAATCACATTGAAACCCGACCTTTTCGATCCTGAGGGCGAAGGCTACCGCCGCAAGGCCCGAGACTATTTCGGCATCGGCCTTCAGGAGGTCCGCACGGTCTATATTCTGACCATCGACGCGGACTTTTCCCACGAACAACTGGAGAAGATCCGCTCCGAGGTCTTCACCAACCCGGTGACGCAGGTCTCCTCGTATGATCCGCTTCCGGTGGAATTCGACTGGTCCATCTGGATCGGCTACCGGCCCGGGGTCAGGGACAATCCCGGGGCCACCGCGGTCGAGGCCGCAGAGGATGTGCTCGGGATCAGGCTGGCCAGGGGAGAGTCGATCTACACCTCCCGGCGATACTGCATCCGGAGCCGGAGTCTGACCGAGGCCGACGCGCAGATGATCGCGGGCGAACTCATGGCAAACGATATCATCCAGCAGTGGAAGATATTCGAAAAGGATCATTGGGACCCGAAACAGGGGGTGGGGATTATCATTCCCAAAGTGATGCTGAACCATACGCCGACGGTGACAACGGTTCCCATCGACAGCGACGAGACCCTGCAGCGGATCAGCGATGAGCGGAACCTCGCGCTCAATCCGAATGATATTCCGACCATCCGGAGCTATTTCAATGATGAGAAGGTAAGAGCCGAACGCGGGGAAGTCGGGCTTTCGGACCCGACCGATATCGAGCTGGAGTATATCTCCCAGGGCCGCAGCGACCACTGCAACCACAATACCTTTCAGGGGCTCTTTCGATACCGGGAGGGGGGGGATGGGCCCGAGGAGATCATCGACAACCTCTTCAAGACCTGCATTCAGGAGCCCACCCTCGAATTGAAGGAGAAGAAGGATTGGGTAATTTCGGTGCTATGGGACAATGCCGGGGCCGGAAGGTTCGATGATGACCACTACTATGTGATCACGGGCGAGACACACAACTCCCCTTCGAATATGGAGGCTTACGGCGGCGCGATCACCGGCATTGTCGGGGTCTACCGGGACCCCCTCGGCACGGGAAAGGGCTCCAAGCTGGTCATGGGGGGCTACGGCTACTGCGTGGGCCCCCGGGACTACAGCGGCGAACTCAAGCCCCGGCTCCACCCCCGGCGACTGCTGGACGGCGTCATCGAAGGGGTGCGGGACGGCGGCAACAAGAGCGGCATCCCTACGCCCTTTGGCGGGGTGATCTTTCATCCCGGCTATCTGGGGAAATGTCTGGTCTATGTTACGGCATTGGGGATCATGCCGGCGCAGGTGGATGGGGCCCCGGCCGAGATCAAGACGACCTCGCCCGGAGAGCTGGCCATCATGTGCGGGGGCCGGGTCGGCAAGGATGGCATCCACGGGGTGACGGCCTCTTCGGAGAGTTTTTCCGAGAATACGCCGGCCGGCCATGTCCAGATCGGAGATCCCTACACCCAGAAGAAGATGCACGATTTTCTCCTGGAGGCCAGAGACGAGGGGCTGATCCAATTCATCACCGACAACGGCGGCGGGGGGCTCTCCTCGTCAATGGGGGAATCGGCCCGGTTTTCAAACGGGTGCGAGATCGAGCTTGAGAAGGTTCCCCTTAAATACGAGGGCCTGGATCAGTGGGAGATCTGGATCTCCGAATCCCAGGAGCGGATGACGGTTTCGATCAAGCCTGAAGATCATGACCGGTTCATGGCACTGTCGGCAAAACATGCGGTGGAGAGCACCGTGATCGGCCGATATACTGGAACCGGGAAGCTTCAAATTAAATACCGCGGAAAGACCTGCGCGTATGTGGATCTGGATCTGCTCACCGCGGGGTTTCCCCAGTGGGAGTTCGATGCGGTCTGGCGATCTCCTGCGGATCGTGGGCTTTTCGAGCCGGTGCTGAAGCCGCCCAAAGAGTATAACCGGCTGCTTATGGATCTGCTGGCGCGGCCCAATATCTGCTCAAAGGAGTGGATCGCTCGGCAGTACGACCATGAGGTGCAGGGAACCAGCGTGATCAAGCCGCTGGTCGGAAAAGGCCGGGATGTTCACAGTGACGCGGCCGTGATCCGGCCAGTGCTGACATCGGAAAAGGGGCTCGGGTTTGCCCAGGCCCTGCTTCCATTCTATTCGGCCATCGATGCTTACCATATGACGGCCTGCACCATTGACGAGGCCGTGCGCCGGCTGATCGCAGTGGGCGGAGATCCGGAGCATATCGGCGGGGTGGACAATTTCTGCTGGCCCAATATCCAGTACCATCCGGAGAATAACCCGGACGGGAAGTTCAAGGCCGCGCAGCTCGTGCGCGCGTGCCGGGCATTGAAGGAGATGTGCCTCTCCTATGGGATTCCGCTGCTGTCGGGCAAGGACAGCATGTATGTGGACGGCCATCTGCCGGGGGCCTATGGCGAGACCCATAAGGTCTCTGCTTTGGAGACGATCCAGTTCTCGGCCGTGGGGCTGATAGAAGACGTGAAGAAGTGTCAGACCCTGGATGCCAAGTGCGAGGGGGATCTGGTGTATGTTCTCGGGATTACGAGGAATGAGTGCGGCGCTTCGGAATATTACGACCGGTTCGGGGAGGTCGGCCTGAATGTGCCGGTTGTGGATTCAAAGGCATTTCTTCCCATGTATAAGGCGCTGCACCGGGCCGTTATCGAAGGGCTTCCGGCTTCGATACATGGGATCTATCGGGGGGGGCTGGGGGCCCATCTGGCCATGGTCGCGATGGGCGGGGAGCTGGGACTTTCGATCGATCTTTCCGCAGTGCCGGAGGATGGGGTTACACGAGAGGATATCCTTCTCTTTTCGGAGTCGGCCGGGCGGTTTATCCTTACCCTGGACCCGAAGCATCAGGCGAGCTTTGAGAAGATTCTCAAGGGAATGCCCTATGCGCAGGTCGGGCGGGTTTCTGCGGATGGGCGGCTGCGGGTAAAGGGGAAGAATGGGAAAACGATTATCGATGCCGCGGTTGAAGATTTGAAGGCGGCCTGGAAAGCGCCTTTTGCCGGGTTGTAGGAGGAATAAAATGGAAAATTTACACGATATATCAGAATTAAAGAGACTCAGCATTGCAGAAAGGATATTAATTGTCGAAGAATTATGGGACAGCATTGCTGACGAACAGGAAAAATTGGAATTGACGGACGCACAACGCGATGAATTGGACAGGAGATTAGCGGACTATCATTCTTCTCCGGATGATGGATATTCATGGGATGAGGTAAAGCGCATCATCAGAGAAAGGAAATGATCAAGAGAATACAATTTCTAAAAGCCGCTTTAAAAGAAATGAATGAATCCTATGAGTGGTATGAACATCAGCGAAAGGGATTAGGAGAAGATTTTATTCTGTGTGTGGAAGAAGCCGTTGAAAAGGCAGTCCGGTTTCCGGAACTCTATCCAATTATATACAAAACAATTCGAAGGGCTATCGTTCGACGATTTCCATACAGTATTTTTTATTTTGTTCGAAATAATAAAATGATTATAATAGCTGTCTTTCATAGCAGCAGAAATCCACAAAACTGGAAAAATCGGATATAGCAGAGTTTTCAAGGGTGATGAAATGAGCATCATCGAAGAATCCATTCAGGAAAGAGCGGCCAAATGGGACGCGGAAGAAAACCCTTATTCCGATGTTTCCGAAGATGGCCGCAGGGTCTCCGAGGAGATCTACTGGGATTGGTATTACGATTATCCCGATTTCAGCTATGAATGGAACGACGGGGTTCTCGAGGAAAAACCGGTGTCCGATTATCTCAGCTTTCTGGTCTATCTCTGGTTTACAACGATTCTGGAACAATTTCTCTCTGTGCATCCGATCGGAAAGATGGTGGGGCTGGGATTCGGGTTCCGCATGGAATTTCCCGACAAGGTGACGATCCGGAAGCCGGATCTAGGGGTGCTCTCTTCGAAGAATCAAGTGGATCTCGATCTTTATGACCGGTCCTATGGCGGAATTTTCGATCTCTGCATCGAGGTCATCTCTGATTCCAACCGCAGGGATATCAAGCGGGACACGGTGGAGAAGCTGGAAGAGTATGAAAGAGCGGGGGTTCTGGAGTATTATATTCTGGATCGGAAAAAAACCTATACCGCATTTTACCGCAGGAATTCCCAGGGAAAATATGAACCGATTGATCCGAAGAGGGAATCGGAAGAGAGCGTTGTGCCGAACCTGATCCGTTCTGCGGTGCTGCCCGGATTTCAGTTCAGGATGGATGATCTCTATCGGCGGCCTTCTTTGAAGGAGATGGCCGAGGATGGGGTCTATCAGGGGTTTGTGCTGCCTTTTTATCAGGAAGAGCGGAAAAAAACAGAGGCGGAAAGAGCGCGGGCAGATTGGGAGCGGAAAAGAACAGAGGCGGAAAGAGCACGGGCAGATTGGGAAATGACCAGGGCCGACCAGGAAAAAGCCAGGGCCGACCGGTTGGCGCAGAAGCTTCGGCAGCTCGGTTTTCCGGAGGAATAAAAAGGACTAAAGGACCCAAAGGACGTAAAGGACATAAAGGACCGGACCGAAGGGCAGAAAAAGATGAGCCGGATAAAAAACCGAGAAGCTTCGACAGCTCGGTTTTCCGGAAGAATAAGATGATTTCTGGAAATGAAGATCCGGGCGGCAAAGGTCTCGGGGTTTCAGCCTCCACTCTGTCCACTCTGTCCACTCTGTCCACTCTGTCCACTCTGTCCACTCCGTCCACTCCGTCCACTCCGTCCACTCCGTCCACTCCGTCCACTTTTTCGTCCCTTTCAAAGAACACAAATGCCCGGCCCAACAGGTTTAATAACAATGACCACAATCATTAAAACAAAAACCGATTTGATAAAAAGAGACTGGAAGAGACAATGAGCACCATTCATGCGCTGGTACTGACCGGCTACGGACTCAACTGCGACCATGAGACGGCCCATGCCCTGGAACTGGCCGGGGCCAAGGCCACCCGGGTGCATATCAATTCCCTGATCAATGGGGAGGTCTCACTGGATGATTTTCAGATCATGGTCTTCATCGGCGGGTTCAGTTGGGCCGACGACCACGGCGCGGGCGTCATCCAGGCGGTCCGGATGCGCACCCATATCGGCGAGGCGCTAATCCGGTTCATCGAGAAGGGAAACCTTGTCCTGGGGATCTGCAACGGGTTCCAGACCCTGGTCAATCTGGGGCTGCTGCCCGGGTTCGACAACGACTACAAGCGCCGGTCCGTAGCGCTGATCGCAAACGACTGCGGCAACTTCCGGGATGACTGGACACATCTCTGGGTCAATCCGGATTCCCCCTGCGTCTTTACCAAAAATCTGGAGAGTATCGAGCTTCCCATCCGCCACGGAGAGGGGAAATTCTATGCCGAAGGGCCGACGATTGCGCGGCTGATTGCCGATAATCAAATGGTCCTCCATTATGCCCTTCCAGACGGGAATTGGGCCCAGCGGAAGTTTCCCTTCAATCCCAACAACTCCTTTGTAGATGTCGCAGGGATCTGCGACCCCACGGGCCGGGTCTTCGGCCTGATGCCCCACCCCGAAGCATTCCACCATCCCACAAACCATCCGGACTGGACCCGGACCCGGGAGTCCCTCAGACGGAGCGGCAAAACCCCGGAAGAGTTTGCCCCGGGCCTTCATATCTTCAAAAACGGGGTCGATTACCTCTCCTGATCACCCCTTTTTTCCCTTCCCATGAATTTGGGGGCAGACTCCTGCTCTGCCCTCGGCCCCATCACCCGATTTCCAACCTCATCTCTTTACAGCCATCACCGCTGCCATATAAGAACAATACCCCATTTCCATATCTGTTGCGCCTGTCTATCCTAGAATCTAAGCGTTAAAAAGCAATTCCTCCATTTTTATGGGGGAAAATCCATAGCAGAGACTCCGCATCCGATTTATATGATCGGATCTGCTTTATATGATCGGATCTGCCGGAGATTAAGGAGGAACCATGAGAGTGTTCCGAAAAGAATATAGACGCGCCCATAACAAGGCTTTTACACTGGTGGAGATGCTTATCGTCATTTCGATAATGGCCATCATCACAGCCATCGCGGTTCCCGGCTTCATCTCCTGGCTGCCCGACTACCGGCTCAAGGCCGCTACAAGAGACATGTTCTCCAATTTCCAGAAGGCCAAGATGCTGGCGGTGAAGAATATGGACAATATCGCGGTGACTTTCACCCATGATGCGAACGGGGATTCGACCGGATATGTGATGTATGTCGATTCGGACAAAGATTTTACCCCCACTGATCAAGACGGAAATCAGGAGGCAGATATCATCACCACGGTTCTATGGGACCGGGATTATAAGAACAGCGTCTCCCAGGTATCCAACAACTTTGCGGAAAATGAAAATGATGCGCCGACCATCGCGTTTCGGGGGAATGGCCTGCCGGCTGACAGCCAGGGCGCGGGCAACGGCACTGTCCGCCTGAAGAACAGCAACGGCAAGGAGCGGAAAGTGATCGTCTCCAGAACCGGCAACTTGCGGATCGAAATGATATAGGCAGAGGGGAAAAAAATGATACGGAATCGAAACAGAGAACACGGTTTTACACTCATTGAAATCATGATTGCAATGGCCCTTTCCCTGCTGCTGATGTCGGGCATCTACTACACCTATTTCGCGCAGCAGAAGGTCTATCAGGTTCAGGATCAGATGGTGGCCATGCAGCAGAACCTGCGCACGGCCATGCACTATATCGAACGGGATCTCCGGGGAGCCGGTTTTGACGACAAGGCAAAGAATCGCTCTTCGAGCCAGGAGGCCGGGATGGAGACCGCAGAAGCGGGCCGGATCGAATTTTCCCTCTATGGAAACAATCAGTGCCAGCCCGACAGGGACGGAAGCCCGAAGGTGATCGTCTATGAGATATATGACAGTGCTGCAGCCGGAAACAATACTTTGGGCCGGAGATGCGGGGATGATGAGAACACGGCCATCGAGCCGATCGCGCCCGGTATCGAGGTGATCGATTTCGTCTATCTGGGAACCGATGATGACGGAAATATGGTCGATCTGGACACTGATGGCGATGGTGATGTGCAGGTTGACAGATTCGATGAGATCCGCTGGATTCAGGTGACGCTGGTCGCCAGAACCGAGCGGCCCGACAGGGAGTACACCGATTCCAAAGCCTACACCAACCCGCAGGAGGAGGAAATCCTTCCGGCACAGGATGACCATTACCGGCGCAAAGTCATAAGCACTCGGGTCAATGTTCGGAATCTTAACATTCGCTATCCCGGATGAGGTCTCCATGATAAACCCGATTTTAACGGAGAGGATCCAATATGAATATCAATTGCCGCACAATACTGAAAGAAAACCCCGGGGAAAAATCCCGGGGCTTCACCCTGATAGAGGTGCTCATCGCTATGGTGATCCTCATGGTGGGCCTTCTCGCGATGGCCTCCATGCAGATCATGGCCATGAAGGGGAATCAGCACGCCAATGTTACGACCCAGCGGACCACGGCCGCGAACTACTATATGGAATGGCTGATGGCCCTCGATTACGACCACAACAATCTCCGGGATCTGATCCCGGACAGCACTGTTTACGACCATCCGAACACTGGTAACGCCGATGTCGTACTGGATAATCTTCCGGGCATCACCGACTATCTCTGGCGGGTGGAAAATGTCGGCACCGATGACGACAGCAGCGGAACCATCGAGGCCGGAGAGGCCGATGCAAAGCTCATCACCGTGAAAGTGTTCTGGGAAGATGGCGGGGAGACATCCCTGGCCAACCGGAAGGAATGGAGAGATGAATAAAAATGACCTTGAAAAACCGATAGGGCGAATCTCGGATCAGCAGGGCTCGGTCCTGCTGATCGCGGTCATCGTTCTGGCGCTCCTCTCACTGCTGGGGATCATGTCCACCACCACCACCTCCATCGAGCTGCAGATCGCGGGCAACGAGCGGATCTACCGGCAGAACTTCAACTGCGCGGAGGCCGGGGCCCGCCATGTGATCGAACTGATCCAGAGTACGGATAAGAGCGACCTCGACAATCATGAGAGTCTGAACTGGCTCACCAACGGCATGGTAAACCCCTCCACGATTCCCGATTTTACAGATCCCGGGGCATGGGACTGGGATGATTCGGACGGCGATGCCAATGCCGAAGAATTGACCGTCACGGATGCCGATGGTGATCCGGTCTGTTCCGAGACCTATTTTGCAGCGGTTGAAATCAATCCCGCTGCCGAGTCCCTTCTGGGAGAGACAGGCGAACTTCGCCAGTACCGGGGCTTTGGCTATTACAATCACCCGCAGCGGGGAGAGGTGCTGATCGAGGTCGGCATTCGCCTGTACTTCTGATCTAAGGTCCGCGGAACCATGTCCCCCATAAAGATAAACCCCTGGATAAACCCTTGGATAAACCCTTGGATAAACCCCTGGATAAAATCCTGGATAAAACCCTTGGATAAAATCCTTGGATAAAATCCTTGGATAAAATCCTTGGATAAAATCCTTGGATAAAATCCTTGGATAAAATCCTTGGATAAAATCCTTGGATAAAACCCTTGGATAAAACCCTTGGATAAAACCCTTGGATAAAACCCTTGGATAAAATCCTTGGATAAAATCCTTGGATAAAACCCTGGATATAATTCTGGATAAAACTATTTGGATGCCGGAAACCATCTGTTTCATCTGAAAGAAAGGAAGAGTTCCCATGAAGACGCCTTTAAATATCGCTTATATCAAAGCCTCTCCTGGAAATCGCACAACCGGGATGATAATCCTTGTGGGATTTCTTCTGACGGCTATGATCCTCCTCTATCCCCCCGGAATCGGGGCCCAAAACTGCATCGATCTTGACGATATGCCCCTGGACATCAAAATCGACAATACGCCCCCGAACATCCTCTTTGTCATCGATGATTCCGGCAGCATGGACTGGGAGTTCATGACCGACTGGGATGACGGGAAATTCCACGATGAGGATAATCACGACATTGCCTACCTCTACAACTCCCCGGACAATTACTATAGTCTGAAGGATACGACCAACGGCCAGGTGCTCGGTTATCCCGGCTCCAAATATCCGTACACCCGCGCGGACTACCGCGCCACGTTCCATGAATTGAACAAGATCTATTTCAACCCCAGGATAACCTACAAGCCCTGGCCCAAGACCGACGGAACCGGACACATGGCGCAGTCTGATACCAGAACACCGAAATACCATCCCTACCTCTGGGAGGAGGATGAGGAGAATGCCTTCCCTCTGGAGGGCCTCTACAAAGACTTCTATGCCCCGGGCATCTTCCTCATCGATGACGGGGATGACGGCTATTCCGAAAGCAAGAAGAACAACTGGAAGGACTCGGCATCAGAACGACCCTATGATGGGGACAGCCGCTACACCACCATCGAAGGGGAATATGCGGCCTGGACCCATGATTTCACTTCTGATTCGGGCACTTATCAGGTCCAGGCATGGTGGAGCTGTTTCCAATACCGGGATGAGCATGCGCAGTTCACCATCTCCCATGACGACGGCGACACGGTGATCGAAGATGTCAATCAGCGGTCCGGTTCCGGAACCTGCGGGGAATGGGTGACTCTGGGCAGCCTCTCCGGCTACGCATTCAGCCTCGGAACGACCGGCACGGTCACGGTGAAAAGAACGGCCGCCAGCAACGGAAGCAGCACGGTCGCGGATGCGGTCCGCTTCATTCCGCGGAATCATTCCACCCTGGATATCATCAATGCCCACTACTATGTCAAATCAGATGCGGGGGACCTCTACCTGGTCAACCTGAAAGATCCGGTCGAGTATTATCAGATCGCGTCGGATCACGGGGATGTCCTGACCTTCTCCGATTTCACACAGGTGACAGATCCGCCTTCGGAGATCGAGGTGGCCTCCTTTGAAGAGGCCCGGCAGAACTTCGCCAACTGGTTCACCTATTACCGCAGAAGGTCTCTTCTCTCGATCGCGGCCATCTCCGAGGTTATCTCCGAAATGAGCAATGTTTACATGGGGATCGCCGGCATCAACGCGACCCGCTCCAGTGTGGCAGACGGCGTCGGCATTTTGGAGCCGGTGCTGCCGATCGACATCGACGGTCTGAATTACAGCCAGGATCTTCTCTCTGCGCTCTACAATTTCGACCAGATCACCGGTTATGCCTCCACCCCCATGCGCGATTCCATGGTGGAGGTCTGGCAGTATTTCAACCGAAACTCAGTCGACAATGATTCAAACCGGGGCCAGGGCCCCCAGGACAAGTGGCGCTGCTCCGAGTTGACTGCGGCCTATCCCTCTTTCTATCCTTCAGGTGAGGATTGCGAGCCGATCTCCGGCTTAAAGGGTTCCTGCCAGCAGAATTTCGTGGTCCTCTTCACGGACGGCTATTACAACGGCGGTGCGCCCGGCATCCAGAACATCGACGGCACAGTGATCGAAACCGAGGAGGGCGTGATCCTCTCTGGGATTCCGCCCTTTGCCGACAGTTACCCCAACACCCTGTCCGATGTGGCCATGAAAGCCTATGCCTATGATCTGGCCCCGGATATCGATGACGAGGTTCCGACCAGTTTTCCCGATCTCGCCTCCCATCAGCATCTCGTCACTCATGTCATCACCTTTGGCGTGCATGGCAACCTCGATCCTGAAGATTATCCGACGTCGCTTCTCTACGGCAACTATCCCGAGGATACCTGTCCTGATTGTCCGGTGTGGCCCGGGATCAACTCGATCAAAAAGAGGATCGACGATATGTACCATGCCACGGTCAATGGCCGGGGGGTCTTTAAATCGGCCTCCAATCCCGAGGAGCTGGTTGCGGCCTTCAAAGAGGTGGTGGAGAGTATTCTGGACCGGGTCGGGATCGGCGCTTCCGCGGCCGTGAATGGTCAGGAGCTGCATCAGGGTTCAGAACTCTATCTGGCCGGGTACAATACCGAAGGATGGGCCGGTTATGTCAAGGCATACGAGCTGAATGCCGCGACCGCCAACATCGAAGGGGTCTCCTGGGATGCGGGGGATCTTCTGAAGACCCGTGTGGGAGAAGACGGCGGGGGCCATGATGATCGGATCATCTTCACCTATGATCCGGCAAGCGGCGGGTTTACCATCCCCTTCCGTTATTCCGATCTCACAACCCATCAGAAGAGCATTCTCTCCGAGGATCAGGTAGATTATCTCCGGGGAGACAAGAGCAATGAACAGCGCAAGGGCGGAAGTCTCCGGGACCGGATCACCCGCTGGGAAGATAATCCCGAAGAGAGTCTCTCTTTTGTTCTGGGGGATATGGTCCACTCCTCCCCCTACTTTTTCAAAGAAATGGTCTATGTCGGCGGGAATGACGGGATGCTCCACGCGTTTCTGGCTGACGGCTCCGATGATGCGGGAAAGGAGCTTTTCGCATATGTGCCGAATCTGATCTTCGACAATCTCGATGATCTGACAGATCCTTCCTATCAGCATCTCTATTTTGTTGACAATACCCCCTATGTCCGGGAGATCGACGGAATGGATCTGCTGGTCGGGGGGCTGGGAAAGGGGGGCAAAGGGTATTATGCTTTGGATGTCACCACCGCGACAAACAAGTTCAGTGATGAAGATGATCCGGACAAGACCGGTTTTGTGCAGTGGGAGTTTGACGGCTCCAGCGCGCTTTCCGATGTCGATGATATGGGGTACAGCTTCGGCGATGTCTATATCAGAGGATCCAATGATTTGAATCATGAAGGGATTGTCATTTTCGGCAATGGCTACGGCAGCGAAAACGGCACTGCCATGCTTTTTGTTCTCGATGCGGACGGGAGCGTGATCAAGGCGTTCGATACCGGGATCGGAGACTGTGATCCCGATACGTCAGCGCAGGCCAATGGTATGTCCACCCCCGCGCCTGTGGATGTGAACGGAGACGGGGGGGTCGACTACATCTATGCCGGGGATCTTAACGGCAATCTCTGGAAGTTCGATCTCACGTCTTCGAATGCTAGCGAGTGGGATTTTGCCTTTTATGAGGGTGGAACGCCCAAGCCCCTGTTCCAGGCAATGGATGCTGACGGAAATCCCCAGCCGATCACGGGCCGTCCCGATATTACGTATCACTGTGCAGAGCATGGTTATATGGTGTTTTTCGGTACCGGAAGGTATCTTGCCGAGTCCGATATCAGTGATGATCAGCAGCAGACGGTTTACGGGATCTGGGATTATGGCGATGATATCGATGATGATGAGTATCTCGGCACTTTTGAGCGGGGAAGTTCTCCTCTCTTTTCCAATTCTCTGCTCTCAAAGGCATCGCTTCTGGAGCAGACGAGCCAGGAGGTGTATGTGGCCAGTTCGGACAGAACGTTTCGGGTCCTCTCTGCAAATGAGGCCATATGGGAGACCGAGGAGGATTATGCCGGGAGCGGGGATCTGGAGGACCCGACCGATGATCAGCCCAATCATGTGGGCTGGTACTATGATCTTCCCAAATCGAGGGAGCGGGTGATCCAGGAGGTTCAGATCCGTACGGGTCGGGCCATTGTGGTGACGAATATTCCCGCGATCAGCGGGGGGCTCTGTCTCAAAGGCAGTGGGGAATCCTATCTCATGGAGTTTGATCCCTGTACCGGGGGTCGCACCGGCATTCGGGCTTTTGATGTGGATGGGGATGGGGTTATCGATGATGATGATTATGTGACCATTGATAATCCGGATTTCAAGCCGGGTGAGCCGGTTGGGCCCGAAAATCCGCAAACCCTTTCGGTTCCGCCTTCGGGTCTTTATTATGAGGATCAGATTTTTACTCCGACCTATATCACAGGGAAGCGCTATATTACCAAGGGTTCGGGGGAAACGACTCCGACTCCGAATACGGAGCCTCTGACCGGGATGATCTACTGGCAGCAGCATATGGAATGATAATATGGCTTGCAAACGGATGAAAAGGAGCAGAAGAGTGATGAGAATAAATATGAGAATAAAAAGAGCAGGGTTTGTGCTGCTGATCTGCGGTGGGATGATTTTTTGGGGGGTCGGAATGGGGGCTGCCCAGCAGCAGTTGAAGATCGACAAGATTCGTCCTCCGGAGGGTCTTGAACCGATTCGTTCTCC
>JAABSP010000086.1 GCA_011390345.1 Desulfobacteraceae bacterium | reverse complement strand
TCCAACTGATCCAGATTCAGACCTCGATAGATCAATTTCCCGCGGCAGGTTGCAATGTCATTTTGAACTGCTGCCAGAGAACGAATAAATGTATTCAAGCGGTTTCGGAGCTTCTTTGTTACCTGCCCTGTTTCTTTGTCAAGAAGCTCCTTCAGGGAACCGCTCTCTCCATAATTTGAAAACTCCGCAATGCAGCGACTCCAATCCATCAGATCAATGAAAGGCATCAGATCGAAAATCGGAGCCCTGGAAACAGATTCCCCCCCGTCCCCACGGTCATCTGTCTCCCTTGCTTCCCATGCGCCGTAATAGATTCCGGAAAGACGCACGTCCTTCAAAGAACGTAAATACTGAAGAGATGCAAGCGCCAAAACAGGAATGGAACGAAAGGAATGGGTGATATCGAACACCACCTCATCTTTCTCATCGATGCAAGAGAGGAGACTGTTGAAACTGGCCCAGATCTCATCCACACTTTTTCCATCATCGATGTCCTCTGCTCTGATGCTGCACCCAGGGCACTGGTTTTGAGCCGAATGGTAAAGCTTTTCCCAATTTTTGGTTCTGGCGGCTTTGGTAACAAAGACGATCACTTCATCAAACGGCCCGAAGATATTGATCAGCGCCGTCTGCACAAATGATGTCTCCCACTCCTTATCCCCGTAGAAATAGATACAGCTATTGTAGGGGCTGGTTCCCAGAAAAGTTATCATCTTTCTCGCCATATATCTCCCTCCTTTCAAAAAGGTTCTTTGGCTCCTCTATACCTCTAATACGGTTTTCCCGGCCCATTTTCCAAAAACCCCCTCAAAAAAAATCAAAAAATCTTCACCTTCCCCAACCCCATCGCGGCCCCCTTCCCCACATGCACCAGCTCCGCAGCCCGCCACCAGGCCACTTCGACCGCGGACGGATCTTTCAACCGCACCCGCCCCACCAGCCCGCCCATAGGCACTTTTTTCCGCTGCCGGCTCGAATACCGGGCCAGATCCTGCCACCGCAACTCCGCCTCGATCTTCCCGTTGAACCGAAACCCTTCCCTCACCGCAAGCCACCGCTCTTTTCCCAATGGCTCCCCCTGGCCGAAGATCACCCAGAGGGCCTCCAGCCGCCGGACCAGGGAGGCAAAATAGAACTCCCAGTCCATCTCTCCCATGTATTTCCCGCGCTTGCGCAGGCGCACCGGGGTGAGCAGGCCGATCTCCATTTCGGGCCGGGGTTCGGGGCCGGCTGCAATCCACTCCCCCAAAGAAAAGGGGCCTGCAGTTGAAAGATCCCCCTCGGGCTGCAGGGGAACCGGAACCCCGCGGCCGTCCGGAAGCATCTCCTCCATCCGAGCCACCGTGTAGGGATGCCGCTCCATGCCGATCCCGGTGCGGCCCCCTTCGAAAATGGCCATGATCAGCACCGGCAGAAACCGGGTGCAGGTTCCGAAGAGGGTCAGCCCGAGGACCTGCTCTCCTTGGGCATCAGGCTCCCCCGGGTCCGTCACATACCCCCGGGGGGACTCCGAAAGCCCCGGCAAGGGCGTAGATTCCTCGATAAGAAGGGCATAGGGGCAGTGCTTGCTGATGGTGCAGTCCCGGCACATAGGTCGGGATTTGAAGGGGCAGACCAGCCGCTGCACCTGCCACCCGATGAGCCCCCGCCAGGCAGAGCCGGTAAAGCCCGGCAGGCTGGCATCGGGGTCCATTCGGATATGAAACTGCCACCGGACCAGGGGCAGGTCTCCGAAAAGAGCCTCCGGGGAGAGGGATTCCGGGAGCAATGGGTTCAATGGGTTTTGCTGCTGTTTCAGATGCATCTTATTCTCCTGTTCTGCCGGAACCGATCTCCGGCCTTATCGGTAATTGAAGGGAAAGAGAACTTGGGGCGCTTTTCGAATCCGGGCCAGGAGCCCGTCAAAGGGCAGGTCCTGAACCATCCGGAAATGGGCCTGGTTGAGCTGTGCGACCGCGTCCATGACCGCCTCCCGGCTCCGGATGGCCCCTTCTGCTGTGATGGCCCTGAGATCATAGAGCCCGGAAAGGGGCAGCAGGGTCATCACCCGGACCGTGGAGCCGAAATGGGGAGAACGGCACAATTCAAGGCTCTGTTCGAACCGCGCGGCCGCGGCCTTTTTCCGGCCCCGGCGCATCCCGATCCGGCCCATGTTGAAGCTCCAGAGCTGCCAGGGATGCTCGGCTCTGGGGGGATGGAGCAGACGGGTCCGGCAGATCTCATCATAGAAATCCCCCTCTCCGGTATCCGCGGCATACCGGGCAAAAAGCGCATGCTGCCATTTGGTGAGGTCTGAAAACCGCTCCTGGATGATCTCCTGAAGCGCATCCCAGAACCGGGCCTCGAAACAGGCCAGCAGGGTCTTTTGCGCCCCCCGGAGATCCCCGGCATCGAGAAGGGCATAGGTCAGATAGTTGTAATGGCGCAGCCACTCCTCCTTGTACTCCCGGACAGCGCCCTCCCCCAGAGCTTTGCGGGCCTTTCGGGAATAGCCGATCATCGAATCGAGCCAACCGGGGCCGCAGAAGCCGAAGTTCTGGGAGATGGAGCCGTAGAGCCGGCCCAGAGCCGGATGGGTGGGACAGCCGAAATCGCACTGGAGCGCATACTGGGCCTCCAAAAGCTTCAGGATCTTCACCAGCTCGGGGGGCAGATCCGGGGAGAATTCATACCGGTTGTGGCAGGCCACGAAATGGTGGTTGTAGTGGTCTGCAACGACTGTGATGTCGGCACGGGCGGCCGTCGCCAGATACGCGGCCGCTTTTTGGGCCCAATCCTTTGCCCTGCGGACCTGCCCCAGATGGTTGAAGAGGGAAAGGTTCATGCTGCACCAGCGAAAGGCCGACAGCGGGGCCTCTTCTGCGGAAGCTGCAAGCGTCTCCGGTGAGATCAGCGACGAGAGCGCCTCTGCCGCGAGGGTCCGGCTTTCCCGCACGCACCGCTCCAGTTGACGGGCCAAGCCCGCAAAGAGAACCGGCACGGCCGCGATCTTCCGGGTCACGGGCTCGGTCATCCCCCGGTGCCGGGCCCAGGCCAGCCAGTCATGGGGAACCTTTTCGAGATTGCCGATGAAGGTGCGGGGGTCCTTGAGCATCTCCGAAAAGAGGATAAGCTCGGACATCCGCTCGGGCCCATAGAGATTTGCCGCCATCCAGGCCTGGGCAAGGGTATGGACCGGCAGCAGCCTGATTCCCGAAAGTTCATTTTCGTACAGATTGTCTCCGGGGCAGATCAGGACATCAAAAAACCCCTTTGCCCCCGACGCCTTCTCCTCGATTTGGCCCACAGGCAGCACCTTTCCGTTTGGGTCCACCGCGCCCGTGGCCGCGACCTTCGAAGAGAGCCGGATCTCTCCCTCCACCGCAGCCATTGCCAGCGCGATGGGCAGCCCCAGAGAAGGGCCCGTGAACTGCACCCGGCCGTTGGCCGGGGCCAGGGGAAAGCAGCAGAAGGAGAATGATTCCCGGCCCGGGAAAAGGATTTGAACCGCTTCCCCTGCCATGCGGATGGCATCTGCGGCAGGGTCTGAAAAGAGCGCATCGGCCCAGTCTGGCCAGATGATCCGGGAACCCGATTTCGGGGCAGGGCCAGCCAGAAAATACCGGAGATGGGCATTGCGGCCGCCGACAGCCAGCACCGCAGCGACACGCCAACGGCCCGGGCAGGGATCGTCGAGAACCGCATCCGGCAGATGATCGGCAAAAGAGAGCCGGTTTCGGGCCCATTCCAGCCATTCCGGGGTGCAGATCGGGTTTCCCAGCAGCCATTGGGCCGTGAGATGGCGTACATAGAAGTCCCGGATCGGGGGATAGGCTGAAAGTGCCCGGAGAATATCCTCCATCATCCAAAGGATCATTTGGAAGTCTTCGGCATCTTCTGTTGTGATCCGAACCACCCGGAAGAGGATGTCCTTGAAATGGAGAGGATCTTTCTTTGCCAGAAAGTGAAGCCGTTTCAGGGGTGCTTCAGCCATTCTCCTCCTCCCCGAATCCATTGCTTTCGGCATTGAAGACGGCAAGGTGCAGGGAAGCCTTCAGCAGCACCTTTGGATCTTCGTTGGCCGGAGCCGGAAAAAAGATCAGAAAAAGGCCATGATCTTCCTCCCAATGCACCGAATCCGGGCTTCTGAGATACCCGTTCCGGGGCTTCAGAAAGGCAATGAGCCTTGAACCGGAGAGATCCTTTGGAAGATCGGAAAGCCTTCCGTCGATGGAGATGCCCCCCTCCAGCACCACCCGGTCCCAGATCACCCCGGGGACCACCGAGACCAGATCCACGCGGGAACCCCGCCGCTGCACAAGATTGGCCAGGATCGGCTCCCCCGCCTCTTTTCTGTCTGCGGCCGCAAGGGGGATCGCCTCGCTCTCATGGTGCAGGGTTCCGAAAGCGGCTTCGGAAAAGGTCCGCTCCGCATCTTTTTCAATAGCCCGGAAATAGCCGCGCGGATCATCTTCTCTCATGGGCATGGGCGCAAGCCCCCAGGAGGGAAGATGATCCGGATCTTTTTCCATCGCGGCCGCGGCTTTACGGATCTCCGGGGAAAGCGTCGCCACAAAATCCCCCAGATGAGCCCCGAACACGGGAAAGGGATGCCAGGTCTGGATGAAGATCTGGCCGATGCCGGATCTTTCCGGGGGCAGGATCAGATCCCCGGGGCCGGCCAGGGGCGGATCGAAATAGGTCATGGCTCCCATGAAATGGGGAAAGGGGATGTGGATCCGTCTGAGAAGCAGCACCAGGGGCGGATTGTAGAAGAAGCCCTCCCGCCAGTGCGCGAGATCGGGGCTGATATAGCGCAACTGCCCTGGCTCGGGAGGCGGGGCATGCTCTTTGGGAGGGGCCGATGAAGCCGCAATCTCCCCCAGTTTTCTGGCCAGCGCGTCCCAGGGGGACGGTTTCGGAGGGGAAGAATCATCATGGGCCGAGCAATAGGGGCATCGGCTACGGTGGATGCGATACAAAGGAATCTGGGCGGGGTCATTCTTCACCGCCTCCGGGGGGCAGGTTCGGTACTCTCTTGCCAGGGAAAGGGATCGCTTTCGAACCGACATGGAATTGCACCTTTCGGTTTGGGGTTTCGGGTTGCCATCATGTTGCTCTCTACAGATCCCTATACGGTTCTGGAGCCGATTTTTCCAAAATCGAGCAGAGAATTTCGATGAAATGAAAGAAAGCCGCTTCATTGCAGGGCTTTGGCGGGTCCGGAGAGAGCCACGGAAGCGCTTTTACAAAGGCTTTGAGCTTTTCCTCGACACTCTTCAGCCGGTATTCGGGCCCGCTGGGGCCTTTGTAGTTCAGCATCCGTGCAATCTTTTCAAAAATCATCTCTTCTCTGGTACAGTACCGGAGAAAAAAGACGGCAGCGCTTCTGCTCTTCAGCCCTTTGGCAAACATCGCGGCCCATCGGCCCACCAGATCCGGATCAAAGGGTTCGGCTTCCGGCGACAGATCCGGGATTTCATCGACGACCTCCCACAGATGGCTTTGGGGCCGGCCAAGATCCACATGATGCCCCAGCCAGTCGATCAGATCATTGATCCTGACCCGGCCCCCCTTTCCGGCCTTCTCCGTGATCCGATCATGGAAATGGGCGGCAATGGCCAGCAGGTGCTCTTTCCCGCGGATCTCCTCCCACTCCGTTCCCGGTACGAGATGGAAGGGAAAGGGGATCGATGCCAGATCATCATGGACCATGTAGAGAATGGGCGTTTCCCCGAGCGCGTCCGCAGATGCGGTGTAAACCGTTCCGGCCTCCCGGATTTCGGTGCGGAACCGATCCGACCCGTTCAATACCGCCAGGAGCCGGGCCCGGAGATACCGCCTCCGGTCATCGGAGAGGCGCCGGGTCTTGTCGATCCAGTGCTGGATGAAGAAATTTTTGATCCGGAGATCGGGGCGGGACTCAGATGGATGGAGAACGATCTCCTGGGCGGTCTCGTGGGTGAGGAGCCATTGGACCAGCGCGGATCGGATCTCGGCCGCGGCATCATCTGGGGCCTGGTGCTTCAGGGGAATCCCGGCCCCCAGGAACCCGGCCGAGAGGCTTTTCCTGCGGGCCTCATACAGGATCTCCCGGGAGATCTTCTCCAGAAAACCGGCAGCTTCAGGGGTGGAAAGCCAGGATCGAATCGCAGCGGAAGGGGACTTGGCCATAGGATCTCCTTTTGTCGATTTTGATATGTCCTCCCCCATAGTATGAAATGAGAGATATTGTCAATGGATTTTTCAGTATCGGATCGTTCAAAATCTGCTACAGTGGCTTATGTCTGGCTTCCGGAATGAGATTTTCGGCGGCGGATGTAATCCGTTCCAAATGAAAACTTAAAAGACGTGCAACTGCTTCTGTTTGAGGTTAAAGGCAAAATGAGGACCTGTTCATTGCCGAGTTTCCGGTGCAGAATACGCCCCTTTCGGGGCGCAGGATTCAGGAAACGAATCTTCGACAAATAACCGGTGTAAGTGTGGTGGGGATATGGGAGCGCGGGCGTCTGTTTCCGGCCAAGCCGGATACGGTGCTGTCGGAATTGAGCGTGCCGGTGATTGTGGAAACCGCCGGGCAGATCGCGGAAATCGAATCTTTACTGGTGATTTACAATATCAATTATCATCCGGTGCTTATCATCGGCTGCGGCAATGTCGGATATGCGGTAGCAAGCGCCCTGAAAAAAAAGGAAGTCTCCTTTTCGTTTATTCCTAATGGCTCCACATTCGGATGACCTTGACGGTCTTTTCAGCCTCCAGCACCTGATAGACCAGACGGTGCTGAATGTTGATGCGCCGGGAAAAAGGGCCGGAGAGATCTCCGACCAGCTTTTCGAACGGCGGAGGCGTCTGATACGGATTTGCCCGCAGAATTTCGATCAATGCCTCGGCTTTCGGACGCAATCCGGCAGCCGATAGCTTTTTGGCATCTTTTTGCGCCCCCTTGGTGTAAACGACCCGCCACATTTACCAGCCCGGATCTTGGCTGCATTCCTCAACCGGGACAGCCAGCCCATCCCGGATGGATTCCCGCATACCGGGACTGCTCAACAGGTAGAGGGTTTCCTGGATAGAACGCCAGTCTTCCTCTGCGATCAGAACGGCACTGCTCCGTTTGCCTTTTATGATGATCGGCTCATGGGAAGCGGCGGTCTGATTCACTAGCCCGTAGAGATTTGCCCTTGCTTCAGTAATCGTAAATGTCGGCATGATTCGTCTCCGCAAAAGATGATCATTCTGTTGAACCGGAATCCTTCTGTCATCGCAAGCCACCGCTCCTTCCCCAGAGGCTCCCCCTCGCCTAAGATCACCCATAGGGCCTCCAGTCGCCGGACAAGGGAGGCGAAATAAAATTCCCAATCCATCTCTCCCATATACTTTCCGCCCTTGCGCAGGCGCACCGGGGTGAGCTGGCCGATCTCCATTTCTGGCCGTAGTTCGGGGCCGGCTTCGATCCACTCCCCAAAGGGGTCCTCTCCCCTTAATATAAAACCTGAGATATTGTCAATGGATTTTGCAGTGTGCGCTGGAACTGTTGCGGCGTGACGAATCTTTGGAAAATGCGGTCGCTTTTTCAGGAAAGGGATAATCGATCGGGGGGTGAAGGGGATCAGCCCCGTTCCGACTGATCCCCGGTTTACAGAGGGTTATTCATCAACCATCGGACTTCGAACCGAGGCGACTGCGGATATCGCTGATCGCCTCTTCAAGCCGACGAATTCGAGAGCTGAGAAAGCCTTCGTTCTCGGAAGTATCTCTGCTGCGATTGTCGCCGGGATCATATCCCGAATCGTAGCCCTGATTGCTGCCGAGCCCCCGGCCTCTTCCGCCGGCCTCTCTTCCGCGGCCGCGGCCGGTTCCGTCCCGGTTGAAGAATCCAGCAGAACGGTTTCCGGTGCAAAATCCTGCACCCCGTCCGCTCCTCGGGCCATCTCCCTGAGGTCCTCTACGGTTTCCTCCTGGCATATCTTTCACCTCCTTTTCATGAAAGGGGAGGGTGAAGCTTCTCGATGAAGCCCCATCTCCCGTTGACGATCTTTAGTGATCACAGACATTCCCGCCCGTGACCAGCGTCTTGCTCAGATACTGCTGCACCAGCTCTTCGGCCGGCAGCACCGGAGCCCCCGTCACAACCGCGATTCCGTTTTCGCCGAAAAGGGAGACAGCCCGCTGTCCCATTCCACCGGCGATGACAATATCTGCGCCCATCTCGTGGAGCCATTTGGGAAGAACCCCGGGCTCATGGGGCGGCGGCTCCAGAATCGTCTTGCTCTTGATCTCGCCGTTTTCAGCCTCGATAATGGCAAATTCCTTACAATGCCCGAAATGTGCGGTCAGTTTTCCGTCTGCAATGGGAATGGCAAATTTCATTTTTTCTCTTTCCTTTTTTAGTGTTTTTAGTGACTTCCGTGGTTTCTCTGTTTTTTTTATGACTTCCCTGGTTTATCTCTCTTCTTTCGTATTTTTATGACTTCCGTGGTTCATCTCTCTTTTTTCGTGACTTCCCTGGTTTATCCTTTATACCCAGTGTCTGTCCACATTAGCCGATGCCAAAGCTTTAAGCGCTCCGGCCTTGTACTTTTCGATCATCTCCTGAACCGTTCCCCTCTCACCGGTCAATACCTGAATCCCGGCCTGCTGCAGAACCTTGAATGCCTTAGGCCCGCAATTACCCGTGATGACGGCCTTGACGCCCCGATCGACCACGGTCTTGCTCGCCTGAATCCCGGCCCCTTGGGGAAGTTCCATATTCTGCCGGTTCTCCACAGCCTCGAATTCGAGGGTCTCCGCGTCCACGATCAGAAAATGGCTGGTCCGGCCAAAGCGGGGGTCCAAGTCTGAAGAGAGATCTTTTCCGGTTGAAGTTACTGCGATTTTCATAGTGTCGCTCCTTGTTCGATTTCCTGTATATGCTCTTTTATACCCTTCCAGATGTCGGAGATCGCGGCCGCTGCCGGCCCCAGCCCCGTCTCCATAACGCTCTTCTTCTCGATCATAGCCGCGGTGAAGACCGGATCGTAGGGAATCTTTCCGACCATTGGAATCCCGTTCTTCTCTGCATACCGTTCGATCTCGGCCGCCATCTCCGGATAGATGTCATACTTGTTGATGCAGATCATGACCCGGACATTCAAAAAGTCGCATAGCCCCTTGGCCCGTTCCATATCATGCCGGCTCGAAAGAGTCGGCTCGGTCACGATCAGAGCCCGGTCCGCGCCCGTCACCGATGCGATCGCGGGACAGCCGATCCCCGGAGGCCCGTCGATTAAAATCAGCTCCGCATCGGTCTCCGCCCCCATATCCCTTGCCTCCTTCCGGAGGAGTGAGACGAGCTTTCCGGAGTTCTCCTCCGCGATCCCCAGCCGTGCGTGAATCATAGGGCCGCAGCGGGTATCGGAGATGAACCATTTTCCGCAGACCCGCCGGGGAAACGCGATCGCATCCGCGGGACAGAACCGCACACAGACCCCGCACCCTTCACAAGCGGTCTGGTCCACCGTAAAATCCTGCCGAATTGCATCGACCTTGATCGCATCGACTTTGATCGTATCGACTTTGATCGCATCAAACTGGCACCGGTCCCGGCATTCGCCGCATTGTTCGCACCTCTCCTGATCGATGACAGCGATATGCCCCCCCTTGAAATCCGATTCCGCGAGGATCGAAGGGTCCAGAATCAGATGGAGATCGGCCGCGTCCACATCCGCATCTACCAGAATCGCGTCTTGGGCCAGTGTGGCAAGAGCCGCAGTCAAGCTGGTCTTACCGGTTCCGCCTTTTCCGCTGATAATGACAAGCTCTTTCATACCTTCACCCCCTCGATCTCCTCTGCAATCCTCTCATACAGATCGCAGAACCGCTGCTGAAATGAGGGGATCGCATCTATCATCAACCTTCCTCTGGCATAGGCGACCGCAATCTCCCGACGATTCGGAATCTCCATCAGGATCGGCAGCCCCGATTCTTCGGCATACCGCCGCACCCCGTCATCTCCGCTGTCCGCGCGGTTGATGACGAGCCCGGCCCGAATCTTCAGGGTCCTGACCGCTTCTGCAGCCAGCACCAGATCGTTCAGCCCAAAGGGCGTCGGCTCCGTCACCAGCACCACATAGTCTGCATCCCGAACCGCCTCGATCGCGGGGCATGAGGTTCCGGGCGGCGCGTCGATTATGACCGGGATATCTCTGTCTCCGTCGATTTGGGCCTTGACCTGCCGGATCAACGGCGGCGCCATGGCCTCGCCCACCCGGAGCAGACCGTAGTGAAGCTCGATTTGACCTGCGGTTCCCCGTTTGATCTCCCCCAGGGTCCGCTTCCCCTCCCGGATCGCGCGGGTCGGGCAGACCATCATGCATCCTTTGCAGCCGTGGCACATCTCCGGAAAGGTCATCACCATTCCGGCCATCACCGTAATCCCGCTGAACCGGCAGATCTCATGGCACTCGCCGCACCCGTCACACCGATTCAGATCAACCTCCGGGACGAACGCATACGCGGGCCGGCTCCAATCGAGCGTCGTTTTTAAAAACAGATGTGCATTGGGCGCTTCCACGTCACAGTCTGCAAGGGTAACGGGCCGATGCAGCGCTGCCGCGAGATTCGTCGCGACCGTGGTCTTTCCGGTTCCGCCTTTTCCACTTGCAATGGCAATTTTCATCTTTACTCCCCGTTAATAATTGAGAATAATCCCTCAAACTTCTGGGGGGAAGATAGCGCAAATGTGAGAAGATGTCAAGAAACTTTTTTGGGATAAAAATCTAAAAGGAGGGGTGTGCCAAGTACCCGCATAATTGCTGGTGATAACGGTTTTTGGGGAGCACCATAAAGCAGTGACTGGGCCAATTACAAAATCCCCAAAATCCGCTATAACCCGTTTTTTTTTCAATCAGTCTGCATACAACGTCACCAACAAATGCTCCCTGGCCCTCGACGCCGCCACGTACCGTTCGCACCGGGCCATCAGTTCGGCGGTTCCCAGGTGGTTCATCGGGTCGGCCGGATCGGCGCAGGCCAGGGCGATGGCCCGGAATTCCAGCCCTTTGATGCGTTTGATGCTCCCCATTCTCACGCCGGGTTCCTCTTTTCCGGGGTCGAGTTCCCTGCTCTTCAGACGGAAAACGGGGATGTCGCGGTCGGTAAGGGCGGTGACGATGTCGGGTGTATAGGGGGTGATGCAGATTTCATGGCTTTCCAGCCGGTGATCGTTCATCATCGTCTGGATCCATTGGACGACAGCGTCGGTTTCCGCCGCTGAATCCCGGCAGGATTCTATGATCGGATTCGGGCCTTTGAACGCGGAGTGATCGCCGGCAATCGACACGCGCCCCCCGTCGAGGTCGTCGATTTCCACCCCGGTCAGCATGGCTTGGGCGTATTGCCGGATCTGTTCGCTGGTCCGGTAGTTGATTTTCAGGCGTCTGGACCGTCCCCGGATCTCTATGCCGGCCCGGCTCGCGGGGATTTTCGAGCGGTAGATTCGCTGGTGGCCGTCCCCGGCCATGCACAGGGGGTCGGGCAAGGCGTCGTCGATGGGGCTCAGGGCGCGGATCAGCTTCAGTGCTTCCAGGCTGAAATCCTGGGCCTCATCCACCAGGACGTGTCGGTATTTCCGGAAGTTTCCGCCTTCGACCGCCAGGCGGGCCTGATGGATGGCCCCCTCGAAGGTGAGCAGATTGCGTTTTTTCAAACCGCGCTGGAACGCCCGGAAGACCGGCCATGCGCGGCGTCGCTGGTCCCGGCTGATTCGCGGGCGTCCCGAGCGGACCGTGGTCAAATAGGCTTCTTCAGTATCAACGCCGTTGGCGTCGACAATGGTCCAGTATTCGTCCATGAGATCGTCCCGGCTCATGGGCAACTCGCCCAATTCCGGGTTTTCCCAGATGGACGCCCAGATGGCGTCGTAATCCTCATCCTTGCCGATGCGGCCCTTCCACCCCGAACGGGCGCAGATGGTTCGCGCCAGGGCGTGCAGGTTCGTTACTTCGATTTTTTTGGCGGCATTCGGGTCGAGGTTCCGGATATGGCCCTTGAGCGTGATGGACAGGTTGGTGGTGAAGGTGGTCACCAGAACGCGATCCTTGGGGTTGTCCAGCCGGTTGGCCAGAAAGACGGACCGGTGCATCAGGGCGACCGTCTTTCCGGTGCCGGCCGAGCCGGTGATGTTCATGGGGCCGTTGGTTTCCCATTGAACGAGTTTCTTCTGGTAGGGGTGCAGAAAGAGCCGCCATTCCTCGATGGACGCCTGCAGGATGTCCTTTAGATGTTCCTCCCCTTCCACCAGGATCAGGTCGAAATTGGCCCGCTCGCCGACATGGGTGAAATCTCCAGGGCCTTCGGGCGTCAGTTCGGCCGGGGTCGCGGCGTCAAGGCCCAGCATTTCGTTCAGGGCGGCATCCAGGCTCATGCCCGCTGCGATGCCCACCAGGACGTCCCGGCAATCCTTGGGCAGGTAGTCGCTCAGGGCTTCCAGGGCGTCGTCCGACGAGATGGCTTTCACCGCGGGAATCAGCGGATGGGGCACGCCCGCACGGAAAAGATCCGCTTCGGTCATCATGGACAGGGGATAGGCCAGCGAATCCGTCGTTTGCGGTTGTCCCATGGCCGCCTCCGCCGCCTCCGCCGCTTCCGTTAGCGCCAGCGTTACCTGAACGTCGAAGATCTGAAAAACGCCGGTTTTCGGGTGCATCTCGAACCGCTTGTTTCTGGCCCAGGCATAGGCTTTGTCGTGGGCGTCGGCATGGACCAGCAGATAGGTGTCCCCTTTTTCCGGCGCGATGATGATCGCCCGATAGCCGTCGGGCAGATTCGCCCCCCTGACCTTGGGGTCCGCCATGGTCTCTTCCAGCTTGTGGAGGTGCAAGGCGGGATCTGCGGGGTCGCGTTGAAATCGGTCGATGAATTCGGCGATCTTTTTCTGAACTTTGGTCGGGAGTTTGTGGTACCGTTTTAATACATCCCGGTGGAGCATGAGTTGGGCCATTGGTGAATCTCCTTTGTCTCGGAATGAAATTCGGAGGCTGAATCCATAAAACCGGCTCAAAGCCGGTTTCGGCTATCGACATGCAGATCGTTTTGTGCAGCCATAACCGGCTTTAGCCGGTTTCAGAAGATTGAGCCTGGGATTTCAATCCAAGGCGGTATTTTTCAAAATTTCCCCGACAACCCACTCCATCCCCCTGGCTTCAATATCCGACGGCAGAATCACGCGCCATCCCCCGTTTTGCCATTCGGATGCGAAGTCCGCCTGGTCCCCGGCCAGAACCGCGACGCGGAGATCCGGCGATGGCCAGGCCAGTTCGGCAAAGGCGTCGTCGTCGATGTTTTCGTTTGCATATTCCACTTCAGGCGCGGGAACACCGCTTTTGGCCAGTGCTTCGACCACCGGTTTCAGGGAGGGGATTGCGTCGTCAAGAACGCGCTTCCATTCCTGGCTCATTTTGAATTTGCTGTCAAAGACCAGGTCGGGGGTCTCGCCGCGCAGGGCCTCGCCGGTCGTCCAGAAGAGAAAGGAGGGGTGGAACTGAAACAGGTTGAGGCAGGCCAGAAACCGTCGCCACCGTTCCTTGAAATCGCTTCCGGAGACCTCTTCGTCCCTGTCTCCCAGGCGGGCGGCGATGCCGACCCCCTCCTTGGCGTTGACGACGGCCTCTTCCGCGGGGATGTAGGCGAGTACGTCCTGGGTCAGGGACGCCCGATCGTTGTAGATCCATTCGCCGTCGGCCCTGTGGGGGATGGCGGATATGCCGCCGCCGGTCCGCCAGCGGTTCACCGCTGCCTGAAGGTCGTCATGGGCGGTTCTCCGTTTGTCCATCAACAACTGGAGCGGTCGGAAAACGGCGAATTCCACCATCCGTTTCCAGCCGTCGCCGCTGGGGGCTGTCAGGTAGGCCTTCAATTGTTCCATACCGTTTCCCGTCAGTTTACCGGCATTGGGGATATCCTTGCGTCTTTGGGACAGTTTGACTTCGCATTGGTTCAAAAAGTCCACCAACGCCGGGTGGCAGACCATGCCATGGCCCGCGTTCGAGGCGTTCAGGTCCTCCCAAGAGATGGACCAGACCCGGTAATTGCCGCTTTCCACGATGGCGCGGCGCTTTTTGACATCGTCGGACAGGCGGTTGTTGGGATGGCAGTGGAATTCGAATCCATCGGTGAAAATGGCCGCGGGCCGGATGTCGTCGTCGCAAAGAAGCAGGAAATCGGGCTGGCACTGGATCATCACCCCCTGGGCCGGCCCCAGGGAGGGCTGCAATGCCAGTTCCCAGACGCGGTCTGATTCCGGCAGAGTGAACCGGAACCCCTGGCCGCCCCGGACGATGGTCTCTTCCCAGCGGCCCTTCCGGTCCCCGACAAAGGTTTGAAGCGTTTCGACGAACTTTTTTTCCAGCAGGCTGCCGAACAGCGAATCGGTCTTGATGGCCGAGAGATCGCGTTTGCCCACACGGCGTTCCCCGGCGGCGATGAGGCGGTTTAACAGACGGATGCCCCGGTCCCGGCTGATGGTCTCGTTTTTATATTGCAGATGATAGGTCCGGATGCACCGGTAACACCCGTCCGTATCCTCCTGAACGGCGCTCTGGGGCATTTGCCGGCATGGACAGGTTTCCAGGGCGTCCCTGGCCCGGCGCAACACGTCCATGATCCCTTCGCCGTTTCGGCTTTGGTCGTCCTTTTCCTGATACAGGGTCTTCAGAAAGCCGGTGCCGCCGGGAACGGCGTCCATGAGCACCAGGTAGTGTTTTGTCACGCCGGAGGCCGATTCGGGCAGGATTTGGGGTTGCACCAGCAGGTGGGCCGGATTGCCCTCGAAGCGGAGCCGGAGGCCGAGGTAGATGCAGGCGATGAGGGTATCGATGTCGGCCTCGTCCACGCTCGGAAGCAGCAGCCGGACCGCTTCGGATTTCAGTTCGCGGTAGAGGTAGATCGGGAGATATTCGAAGGGTTGCCCGGTTTTGCCCTCCTGCCGCATCTTGTCGTATCGCCGCCGCGCCTGACAGCTCCGCCGGTGGAGGGCGGCGTCGGCGGTTTCGGGTGTTCCGCCGGGCGGAATCGCGACGCCGCAGTGGCGGCAGATGAGAAAACCGATCTCCGACGTAAGGATGTTGGGTCCGAATGGGACCCCTTTCACGTCATCCTTGTACCCCGTGTTGATCTCCCGCAGGATCATGGAGGCCCGGTATTCGATGCCGAAGGGCAGGCCGTCGTCGCCCACCGCCCCGGACGCGGTTTCCCGGGTCCCGTCAAAGGAGGCGATCACGTCGTAAAACCCCCGCTGGCGCTCTTCGTCCCGGTCGCCCGAGAGGCTGTCGTAATGTTCCATGTAGGAGAGGGCTTGGGACTGGGCGAATTCGATGAACGGCCGCTGTTGGCCCAGGTCGAACTGGCTGCGGTGGTCCCCGGAATGGCCGCATTGGGGGCATGCGGGTGCGGCGTCGGGGTGCTTGAGGTCGTCGAGCCGGCGCATGTGGCCGCACGCGCCGCAGATGGCCCAGATTTCCGTCAGCGGTTGACGGGGATTGCCGATGGCGATCCCCTGGATGTCGAACTGCCGGCGGTGGGTGTAGAAGGTGTTTCTCGGGGCCAGTTCCCGCAAGGCGGCCGTGGCGCTGCGATAGATTTCGATGGGCCGGTGGTCCCCGTCAGCGTGGCGGTGTCGGTTGTAGGTGGCCCCGTAAAACCGGACCCCCCTTTCCGGAAAGGCATAATTGGGCAGCAGCCCTTCGTCCGTCAGAATTTCCAGGGCCGTGATGCGATTGAGGCCGTTGATCCGGCCCCGCAGAATCTGGAGTTCCTGCTCGATCTCCCGGCGGGCTTCCGTCTCTTCCGGGTCCAGCTTTTTCAACTGGTCGGTCAGGCGGCTCCGGCCGTTTTCCAGGTCCCGCTTCGACCGTTCGAAATCGCTGGCCGCTTTGTGAATCCGCTGCATCAGCCGTTGGGCGTCGGTCTCCTCTAAAAACCGTTCCTGGGTGTCGTCCTGAACCGGGGGACGGAAATGGCGGAGAAAGCGGTCCTGAAGTTCAGCTTCTCCTTTGGTGGCCCACGCCATGAGGGACGGAATGTGGCCGTCCCGCCGCTTCAGGTCGTCCACCAGTTGCACCCCGGTACGGGGGATCTCCCGCAGGACGCCCTCCCGGGTTCCGGTGTCGAAAAGAAACCCGAGATACTGGCGGGCCAGCACCGCCGAGGCGTCCAGCCAGCAGCCGGGGGGATCGACCTTGCCCTTGAGCATCTCCATGGGCCGGGCATAGAAAAAGAGATCGTGGGGGCGCTGGTTGACCACCGACACGATCAGCGCTGAACCCGTGGCCCGGCCCGCCCGCCCGATCCGCTGGAGGTAGCTGGCGGTGTTGGGGGGAATGGAGCAGAGCATGGTGCTGGAGAGGTCCCCGATGTCGATGCCCATCTCCAGAGTGCTGGTGCAGGTGAGTACGTTGGGGTCGTCTTCGTGACAGCGGCGTTTGAAGGCGTTTTCGATATGCTCCCGTTCTTCGGTGGCCAGCAGGCCGGTGTGTTCTTCGGCCACCACCCGGCGGAGCGCGCCCTTGTTGTACCGGTCCTGGTAATACTGCTGTCTCGGGCCGAAGCCTTGGACCCGGTACCGGCCCGTTTTGGCGGCATATTCCATGCTCGGCGCGTTTTTCCAGATGGCGGCCTCGGGTTCCGGCCGCACCATGCCGCGGTCGGTTTCATCGCAGACCAGGTGGACGCCCCCCGGCAGCAGCACGGCCGAATCCGCGGACAGGGCGTAGTAATCGCCGGCGGTATCCTTATGGAGCCGGGTGAAGAGCCCGGATTGGGTCCCGCAGACGAGCAGGGCCTGGATGAGATCGAGGATGTCCGCTTCGGCCACTGCCGGTTCGTTTAGAGCGCGGTAGGCCCAGACGATGTGCCACGGCGAGGGGCCGCCTTTGGTGTGGGCGAGCAGATGCTCATGGTCGCGGCGGGGCGCGGTGACCATCAGCCGGGGTTTATAGCGGATGGCCGGCGGGTAGATTTCCCGGCCCGGCAGGGTGTGGCCGAAAGGATATTTGCCCCAATAGCCGGATTTGGCGAGGGGTTCCAGAAAGGGATGGGAGAGCGCGCCCCGTTCCCGGTACCGGTGGAGCATGCCGTAGATCCAGCGCCGCCACAGGTCTTCGGGGATCTCCGAAAAGAGGGGGTTGACGCCGGGCAGTTTCTCCCGGAGTCGTCCGATTGCGCCGGCCACCGCCCCTTCGTCCCACCCCAGACAGGCGGCCCCGTTCTTTTCCATGGTCCGGCCGTGGGTCTGCATCAGGCCGAATTCGCTGATGGCCTGCCAGGTCAGGCGGCGCTGGATGTTGTCTTGCAGTCCGCCCGTCGGCGTCTCCGCGGCCTCCCCGTTCCGAAAATCTACAAAGGGCTTGTAGTCTTGCAAGTCGGGGGGCATGAGAACGGCCATGGCCTCCTTGGGGCTTCCCGGCCGGCCCGGCAGGGGTTGGGACCAGTAGGCCAGCATCCGCCGGCCGGCGTCGGCCAGGGGCAGTCCGTCCGGGCCGCTGTCGTTGACCGCGTGCTGGAGGGCGGTCCGGAAGGTGAAATGGTAGGTGCGGGCGGAAAAGAAGCCGGCCCGGTGGGAGGCGTCCTGCACGCTGTCGGTGAACGCGAGGAGTTTGGGATCGTTGTTGAGGATGGACCCGAACATCTCGTCGATGGCGACGCTGGACAGGGTCGCCGATTGCGCGCCGATGAAAAAGAGCCCTTCCCGGGAACCGCACCGGGGGCAGCCTTGGTCCCCCACCACCCGGCCGCTGTCCAGCTTGCGGGTCCGGTTGTCGATGCGGACCCGGAACCGTCGGGGATCGCCGGTCAGGGGGCACGGGCCGTCGCCCCGGCGGATTACCAGGCTGTTGGGGCAGAGATAGAAGGCGGCGGCGTCCTTGGCGGTCAGGGGCAGTTGCTCGAAGGGGCCGGCTTGGGCGTCCGGTGCGCCAGGGGCGTCGGATGCGTCCGGCCAGGGGCTGATCACGAAGATGTACTGGCTCCTTCGGTTCGATCCGTTTTGGGCGGCCTTGTGGCCGAACCATGCCCGGTAGATGGCGGCCGGATCGGCGGTCATGGCCCAGCCGGAGACCTCCCGGGAATTGATCCGTCCGTCCTGGTCCGGGTCATGGAGGGCCATCCAGCCGGATTCGCCGCACTCGCTGCAATGGAAGGCCGGCAGGCTTTTGGCGTTGGCGATGGGTTCGTCCAGCCAGGAGAAATTGGGGGCGTCCGAGACGACCCGGCCCAGGCGGCGCAGTTCCCGCACCCAGAGCTGGACCTGGGTGGGGACCAGGGGGCCGGTTCCGTCGCCCCGCTGCTCCCGGGCGTGGGCGATGAGGGAGCAGAAGGCGGCCGCCAGCATCTCCCGGTCGCGCCCTTTCCGGATTTTCTGGAAGGCGAATTCCTTGTGGGCGATCCGGTCCACCAGGTCGGTCCATTCGATGGGGTCCCGGCGGTCGATTTCGGCGTTGTGGAAGATCTCCAGGACGTATTTGAACAGGGTTTGACCCTTGAGCCATTCGCCGAGTTGCAGCTCAAAGGTTTCCACGGCGGCGGCGTGTCCGGGGTCTTCGGGTGCTGGGGTGGCGGGGAACGCGGGGCCGCCCCAGTGTCGGGATTGCCGGATGACGTACCGGAGGGAATCTTCGTCGTCCCGGGGGCGGCAGTCGGCCGGGTCCGGGAGGACGGGGTCGAGGAGTTGGCCGTGGATGATCTCTTCGACGGTCAGCCGGTCTTCCTCGATGACGGCTTCGGGCGGGATGGGTTCGCCGAAGAGGGTTTCGGCAAAGGCGGCCAGGCGGTCTTTGCCGACTTCGGCGGCGTCGATGGTCCCGGCAGGGGTTCCGTCGGACGCGTGCTTGAGGATGTCCCGGTCGTCGAGGGTGGCGCTGGTGCCGACGACGCAGAGCATGCCTTTGGGCGTCCGGAGCCGCTCTTTCAGCCGGCGGATCAGGCAGGCCACGTCCGCGCCCTGGGCCCCGTCATAGGTGTGGAGTTCGTCCAGGACGAGGTATCGGAGGACGCCGGGTTCGTTGAATCGCCAGAGATCGCTGTCCTGGGGCCGCATCAGGAGGAAGTCGAGCATCCGGTAGTTGGTCAGGAGGATGTCGGGCGGGTTCTTCTGCTGCGCTTCGTGGTTGGCGATGCCGTGGTCCGGTCCCATGATTTCAGCGCCGCTGTCCATGGAGGCCTGGGGGTCTGCGGGGTCGTACCGGCCGGTATAGTTGCCGACGCGGATACCGGCGGCCTTGAGTTGCGCATTTTTCCAGACGGTTTCGGCGAACCGCTTTTCCTGATCCGCGGCCAGGGCGTTCATGGGGTAGAGAACGATGGCCTTGACGCCCTTTTGCCTCTCCTTTTTGGCCCGGCGGCAGTGGTCCAGGACGGGGATGAGGAAGCATTCGGTTTTGCCCGATCCGGTGCCGGTGGTGACGATGGTGTTTTGGGGCGGCTGGTCTTTGGCGGACAACCGGCGCCAGGCCCGGTACTGGTGGACAAAGGGGTGGAACGGGGCCTTGATGTCGAAGAGCGGATCGATGCCCGCCGGCGCGGGCCGGAAGGGGCGTTTGAGCTGGACCCAAGGGCCTTTGAACAGACCGGCGTCGGGGTCTTCGATGAAGCGCTGGAAGGCTTGATCCGTGGGTTTGTCCCGGAAGGTGAAGGTGGACTGGAGGTAGTAGAGGATCTGTTTGCGGATGTTTTGGGCGATGTGGGCGGGGAGCATGGGCGTGCTATGTGGAGGCTTGTTGGTTAGCGGGAAGCGTTTGGTTCAATGGATTCATTGTTTTCCCCTTGCATTCCTGGAACGGTAAAAATCAAATATTTGTTCACGCTCTCCATCCGTGAGTATTCCGGTAAAGGGGCTCGAAGACCGCAGCCGGGCCGATTCTTCGGAATCGCCTTCGAGAATGGCCAGAATCTGTTCATTGCTTTGATAATTCAAAATTCGCTCCCATTCTCGGATGGCGGGCATGCGGCTTATTTTTCCTGTTTTCCACCTGCTGATGTTGCCTTTCGGAATAGCCCATAGGTTGGGATTTTTTCGCAGTTTTTTTGCGATTTTTCTGTGAAGGGCTTTTGATCTTTCGTCGGCGCGCTGTTGCAGATTCATTGCGGAAAAGCTTTTCCAATTATCCGTCGTATCTGATAGTGCCTGACCACAAGTCATCAATTGGCATCGTTTCGCCCTTCATCGCTTCCGTCCATCCTTGCCGGAAACTGTCTTCAGCCGGCTTGAGCGTTACGCCTTCACGGAAACCGCGCATAATGTTTAACAAAGTCGGGAGGTACTCGTCTGGCGTTGCTTTGATTTCCTGAATGAGTTGATTTGTGTAATTGGCCTGATAACTGTTCATTGCCATTCCTTTGCAATATGGTTGACTGCTCAACCATGGTTTACTCCTTCTTTCTGTTCAGGCACTGGAAACCAAAAGCTGCGATTTTTGATCAATCACAGCAATGAGTTCCTGCACGGCCGTCACTTCCGCTTCTTCAAAATATGCCTCGCCGCACTGGCTGCAAATCCAGGCGGGTACATCGTCCAAAGTTAGATGGCACCCTTTTCTGTCGATGTGCAATGGGGCTGATCCATTTCGCATGGTACCCTGGCAGTGAATGCATTTCATCTTTTCTGTTCAACCATCGGCGTCATGTCAAGTCTTTGAAGCGATATTATCGATTAGTTTTGCGTCATATTGCTTGAACATGGGATCGATTGTCAGCACATTCAGGTCTTCGACATTGGATTGTGCAATGAGCAGGCGGTCAAATGGGTCTTTATGATGCCGCGGCAACGCTTCCAATGCTAAAACATGAGGTAAGGTGATGGACAAAATCTCGATCCCGTTTGTTTTGCGTTGATCTTCAACCAAGTCTGAGAGGGGCAGCCGAAGGTCCAACTTGCCCAGATTCTGTTTGATTTGCATTTCCCAAACGCTGACTACGCTCAGAATCAACGTGTTGGCCGAATCTTGGCAGATCGATTTGGCCTGCTCGGAAAGACGGTCTATATCGTTGTCCCACCAAAGAAAAATATGGGTGTCGAGCAACACTCTCATTGGTTCCCCATCCAGAACTCATCGGGCAACGGCTCGTCGAAGTCTTCGCTGACCCGGGCCGCACCTTGATGGAGTCCGGCCACGCGCTGTTGAGGTTTTGA
>JAABSP010000085.1 GCA_011390345.1 Desulfobacteraceae bacterium | reverse complement strand
GGCAGATAGTGCGGTCTCATTGAAATCGAGGAGCGTGACGTATGGAGGCGACTGCTGAAGAAAGGCTTTGTTCTCCGGCGGAGTATCTGGAAAACGAGCGCCGCTCGGATGTGAAAAGCGAATACATCGCGGGTTCGGTTCTGGCAATGGCCGGTGCCAGCCGCCGGCACAATCAGATCACATTCAACATCGCGGCAGAACTGGGATCGCAGCTCAAAAACCGCCCCTGTGCGGCCTATGTGAACGACATGCGCGTCAAGGTAAGCAAGACCGGGATGTATGCCTATCCGGATCTCTCTGCCACTTGTGAACCATTGGAATTCGAGGACACCCATTCCGATACGCTCCTCAACCCTTCGCTGATCATCGAGGTTCTCTCCGATTCCACGGAAGCCTATGACCGGGGGGAGAAGTTCGCCCATTACCGAAAGCTCGATTCGCTGAAGGAGTATGTGCTGGTGGCGCAGGATAAGATGCGGTTCGAGCATTATGCCCGGCAGGGGGAGAAATGGCTGCTGACGGAATTCAGCCGGGAAGATGAGATCCTGCGGCTGGAATCGATCGGCTGTGAACTGCCTCTGAAAGAGATCTATGACAAGGTGGAAAAACAGGTGAGCGAATGATGTTTCCTCCGCAGCAGCAACGCTTCACCGTGACACTAATCGTCGCTTGCGGAACTGCTTCGGGATGCCCCGGCCGAGGGGCAAAAGATTTTTTCCATTCAAAAATATATTTTGGAACGCTTCCCCATTTAGGAGGGACTTGAATGCTAGAACTGACCAACGATTATATCCGCCAAAAAGTGGCGGACAGCCAGATCATATATAAACGGGGCCAGCGCCTCTACGGCCACGGCGCATTCTCCTGCGTTGACTCGGACCCGGAAAAGGGGATCTTCTCCTATGCAGTGGACGGCAACTACGGCGATTACACCACCAAGATCCTGTTCATGGACAATCGGGTCGAAACTCACTGCGACTGTCCCTATCCGGGGGTTGGCTGCAAACACACGGTCGCGGTGCTGCTGGATGTCAGGGATCGGCTGGGGGGATGGAAGGGGAGTATCCAGAAAAAGATGCCCCCAAAGGCCGAAGCCGACAAAAGAGTGGAAGCGGAGCCCCAAGAGCCGTATCTGACCCCTGAGGAGATCCGCACACAGGCCATCGAGGACCGGAAAAAGCGATCCGCATCGGAATCCTTCACCTTTATCCGGGGGGATATGTTCAAGGGGGAACATCTGGTGGAGACCCCGGGCGACAAGCAGTATGTGGTAACTCTTCTCGATCCGGAAAAGGAGCATGGCCACTGCACCTGCCCCGACTTTCTCACCAACCGGCTCGAGACCTGCAAACATCTCATCTTTGCCCTCCGGGAGGTGAAAAAGGACCCCCAATACAAAAAACGTCTGCCCAAAGAGCGTTTCCCCTTTCTGGATATCTACTGGGATTCGGCCAATGAAGCCCCCCGGCTCTTCTGCGAGCGCGACCCTTCCGAGATCGAGGAGATCGCGCCGCTCTTGCCGGAATACTTCTACGAGAAGGGCCGCTTTCGTAAGTCTGACCTGACCGAGATGCTTCCCCTGATCTCGGCTCTGGAGGGGAATAAACGGGTCCGGATTCAGGAGCCGGTCTTCGAGCGCCTTGATGATGCCCTGCTGGACCGCCAGCTTGCGGAGATGGCCGGCGACGGAACCCTGCCGCCTCTGGAGATGATCAAGACCCGCCTCTACCCCTATCAGGTGGATGGGATCCGCTTCGCGCTTTACAAAAAGGCGGCCCTGATCGGCGACGAGATGGGCCTCGGCAAGACCCTGCAGGCTATTGTGCTGGCCATTCTCAAGCGGGATATCTTCGACTTCAACCGGGTGCTGGTGGTGACCCTGGCCTCCCTCAAGGAGCAGTGGAAGCGGGAGATCGAGCGGTTTTCCGATGAAAAGGCCGCGATCGTGGCCGGAACCCCCCAGCAGCGGGAGAACACCTATGAAAACGACCCGCGCCTTTTCAAGATCACCAACTACGAAGCCGTGCTCCGGGATGTAGGGGTCATCTCCCGGTTCAAGCCGGACCTGATCATTTTGGACGAGGCCCAGCGGATCAAGAACTTCAACACCAAGACCGCAGACGCAGTCAAGCGGATTCCCCGGAAACATGCGATGGTGCTGACCGGAACCCCTTTGGAGAACAAGCTGGAGGATGTCTACTCCATAGTCCAGTTTCTGGACCCGCACATGCTCTCTCCCCTCTGGAAATTCGCGGCAGACCACTTCATGCTGAGCCGGAACAAAAAGGGAAAGATCCTGGGATATCAGAACCTGGACATGCTCCATCAGCGGCTCAAATCGATCGTGATCCGCAGGCGCAAGGCCGAAGTGCTGAAAGAACTCCCCCAGGAGGTGGTCAACACCTACTATCTGGACATGACCCGCCCCCAGCAGGAGATCCATGCAGGTTACATGCAGATGCTGATGCCTCTGCTCAACAAGAAGTATCTCACGCCCATGGATCTGCGCCGGATTCAGGAGCTGCTGCTTCTCATGCGCCGGGTCTGCGACTCCACCTATCTCATCGACCGGAAGACCCACCTCTCTCCGAAGCTCAAGGAGTTGGAGGGGATTTTAGAGGAGCTTGTCTTCGACAGCAACCGGAAGGTGGTCATCTTCAGCGAGTGGACCGCGATGACCTTTCTTATCGGAAAACAGCTCTCCAACGCGGGCATCCCTTTTGTGGAGCTGACCGGCAAGGTTCCGGTGAAGAAGCGCCAGGCCCTCATCGACGAGTTCAGCCAAAACCCGGACTGCAAGGTCTTCCTCTCCACGGACGCAGGCGGCACGGGCCTCAACCTTCAGGCCGCGGACTGCGTGATCAACTTCGAACTCCCCTGGAATCCCGCGAAGATGAACCAGCGGATCAGCCGGGTCATCCGGATCGGCCAGAAGAGCAAGTGCATCAACGTGGTGAATCTGGTGATGAAGGCGAGCATCGAAGAGCGGATCATGGCCGGAATTCAGCTCAAGACCGATCTTTTCAAGGGCGTCTTCGACGGCACCACCGACAAGGTGGAGTTCACGACCGAGAAAAGGGCCGAGATGCTCAACGAACTGCGGAAGATGATGGGCGAGGAACCCGCGGATGCAGAGCCGCAGAAAGATCGCCCCTCGGACGAGATCCCCGAAGATACGCCCCATTTCCTCAACCCGGAGGCCCTCCGGGATGAGGAGACGCCGCTGGCCTACGATGCAGAAGAGGAGCCCGATGCCGAAGCGGAGATGGCTGAAATGGCCGGGGAAGTCGCTGCCAAAACGGCCGGCGGAAGCGGCGGAGAGGAGATCAGCGAAAATTTTCTGCAATCCCAGGCTCCGGAGAGGATCGAGGCGGTCTTGAACTCCGGGGTGCAGTTCCTCAGCGGGGTTCTGGAGATGGCCACCGGAAAGAAGATGGCTCCTGTGGATGAAAAGAGCCGGATGATCAAAATCGACCGGGAGACCGGGGAGGTGACCATGAAGTTTCGATTGCCGGGGTTTTAAGCGGCTCTGGTTTTTTTCTTCTCTTCCCTTTTTGGGCTAAAAAAATGGGCATTGGATGCGGTTCCCATCACCTTATACGGCTCTGTTTCAAAATTCTCCCTGTAGGGCAGCCATCTTTTGTGATACAATGTGGAGAAATAGACGTGATGGAACATTGAAAAAACCCGAGGAAAAAAAGGGGAGGCGAATTTGGTAAACTATTTTTTCGAAGACTGGCAGGTGCTGCTCCGGACGCTGGTTGTCGGCGTGTTGGCATATATCACCCTGATTGTGCTGCTGCGCATCTCTGGCAAGCGGACCCTTTCAAAAATGAACGCCTTTGATTTCGTGGTCACGATTGCCCTGGGATCGACTCTGGCCGCGATTCTGCTCAACGAGGATATCAGCATTGTCCGGGGTGCGCTGGCCTTTATCCTGCTGATCGGAATGCAGTACATCGTCAACTATACCAGCGTCCGAATCCAATCGCTCCACCATGCCATTACCGGAGATCCCTCGCTGCTCTTCTACCAGGGGGAATTCCTCGAAGATGTTCTGCGGAAGGAGCGGCTGACCAAAGAAGAGGTGAGAACTGCGGTGCGCTCTTCAGGGTTTGCCACTCTGGAAGCGGTGGAAGCGGTGGTGCTGGAGACCGATGGCTCCTTCAGCGTGATTCAGCGGGGGGAGGCGGATGGGGATTCCAGCCTTACGGGGATCGCCCCGGCCATGATACCCGGTGCGAAAGAGTAACGGATATTCCATTGGCAAGGGGTTGACCCGGCCGGGCAGGCCGGGTCTAATTCTCTTCCGCACCGCATCGGACCGCATCGGATGGTAAAGCGCGTTACCAGCCCAAGGTGAGATACTTGTGGATGGAATCTGCCGCGTTCCGTCCCGCGCCCATCGCCAGGATCACCGTAGCCGCACCCGTGACGATGTCGCCGCCAGCCCAGACGCCTTTCTTGGTGGTCTTGCCAGTCTCGGGGTCGGTGATGATATAGCCCCAACTGTTGAGCTTCATATCGGGCGTATCGCTGGTCAGCAGCGGGTTTGCGCCGGAGCCGACCGCGACGATCACTAGGTCGCACTCCATGTGGAACTCCGAGCCCGCCACCGCGACGGGTCTGCGCCGTCCCGATTCGTCCGGCTCCCCCAGCTCCATCTCGATGCACTTCATGCCGGTGAGGCGGCCCTGATCGTTGCCGACGAACTCCGTCGGCGTGGTCAGCAGGAAGAGTTCGATCCCCTCCTCCTCGGCATGGTGGATCTCCGCAGCTCTGGCCGGCATCTCCTCTCTGGATCTCCGGTAGACGACCCGCACCCGGTCCGCACCCAGCCGCATTGCGGTTCTCGCGGAGTCCATCGCGACATTGCCCGCGCCCAGCACTACCACATCCTTTCCCATGGGAATGGGGGTGTCCACCTCGGGGAAGCGGTACGCCTTCATCAGGTTGGCCCGGGTGAGATACTCGTTGGCCGAGAGGATGCCGATGAGGTTTTCGCCGGGGAGGTTCATGAACCGGGGCAGGCCGGCGCCGACACCGACGTAGACCGCATCATACCCCTCTTCGAAGAGTTCGTCCAGATCCACGGTCCGGCCCACCACCACGTTGTTTTCCACCTTCACCCCGAGCCGCTCCAGAAAGTTGACCTCCTGGGCCACGATCTCCTTGGGGAGACGGAACTCCGGGATGCCGTAGACGAGCACCCCGCCCGGCTTGTGAAAGGCCTCCATCACCGTGACATCATGGCCCTTGACGATCAGGTCTCCGGCAACGGTCAGCCCCGATGGGCCCGAGCCGACCACCGCCACCTTCTTGCCCGTGGGCTCGGCCTTGGGGGGCAGCTCGCCCGTGCCGTGGGCCCGCTCATAATCGGCCGCAAACCGCTCCAGGTTGCCGATGGCCACCGGCTCCCCCTTTTTGCCGACGATGCAGACCCCCTCGCACTGGGCCTCCTGGGGGCAGACCCGGCCGCAGACCGCGGGAAGGCTGTTTTTGGACCAGAGATTCCGGATCGAGCCCGTGAAATCCCCCTCTTTGATCAGCCCGATAAATCCCGGAATATCCACACTCACGGGACATCCGGCCACGCAGTTCGGATTTTTGCACTGCAGACACCGCTCGGCCTCCAGTTGCGCCTGCTCCGGGGTGTATCCCAGGGGAACCTCCTCGAAGTTTCTCCGGCGCACCTCCGGGGCCTGCTCCGACATGGGCTGCCGGGAAGGTCTCTTCTTCTTTTCGCTCTTTTCCGCCATAATTTCCTCCTGATATCGTAAGGGGTCTGAAGATTTAACTTTTCAGATCCCACTAATCACCAGCCACTATCCACCAATCACAAACCACGATCCACCAGCCACCACCCTCAGATCCCCTGCATTCTGCAGTAATCCTCGTGACACCGCTTCTCATCCTCGCAGTAGGCCTGGAGGCGCTTCATCAGCTCGTCGTAATCGACCTTGTGGCCGTCGAACTCGGGGCCGTCCACGCAAGCGAACCGGGTCTCGCCGCCCACCGTCACCCGGCAGCCGCCGCACATGCCGGTGCCGTCCACCATGATCGGGTTCAGGCTCACCATCGTCGGCGCGTTATACTGTTCCGTCAGCTTGGAGACGAATTTCATCATGGGAACCGGGCCGATGGCTACCACCAGCTTCACATCTTCCTTTTCCAGAACGTCCTTCAGGGCATCGGTGACAAACCCTTTTCGGCCGTAGGAGCCGTCATCTGTGGTGATGTGCAGCTCATCCGAGACGGCCCGCATATGGTCTTCCAGAATCAGCAGATCCTTGCTGCGCGCGCCGAGGATGGAGATGACGCGGTTGCCGACCTCCTTCAACCCCCGGGTGATCGGGTGGAGCACTGCGATCCCTGTGCCGCCGCCCACGCAGACCACGGTTCCCAGCTTCTCCAGATGGGTCGGCTTGCCCAGAGGGCCGATGATGTCCTGGTATCCGTCGCTCTCTTTCAAGCTCTTGAAAAGTGCGGTCGATTTTCCCACGACCATGTAGATGACAGTGATGGTCCCCTTTTCCGGGTCCGTGTCGGCCATGGTCAGGGGAATCCGCTCCCCCTCCTCGTTGGCCTTCATGATGACGAACTGTCCCGGTTTGGCCTTTTTCGCGATCCGGGGGGCCTCGATCTCGTTGAGGATCACGTTGCCGTCGCTCATCTCCTGGCGTTTGACGATCTTAAACATTTTATAAAACCTCCGTAATGATGATTCGGTGAAGCGAAGAGCATTTTTCGTCGAAAGAGGTTCTTTCGAACAAGACCACATGCATTAGCAGATTGAAAGGAGAAAATCAATCCCGGAAACCGAAGAGATCCGCTTCCGGAGGACGAAAATCCCTGCATCGAAGAAATCATGGAATTTGCCGGAAAAATGGGTTATAAACATTTGGGGATGGCCTTCTGCATCGGCCTGGGAAACGAGGCCAAAGCCGTTGATGACGAAAAGCCCTGTGTTTAAACACTGGCTGGGCATTTAATGAAAGAACAGAACAAGGAAACCCAATGGCTCAAGGTATGGAATTGTCTGGATTGCCAAAAGAACGCATGCTGAATGAAAAGAATCGAAAACGGCTGCCCTATATCATTCTCGCCATTGCTGCAGGTTTCTGGCTGCTGCTCTTTCCCCTTTTTCATGAAGCATTTCTCCGGCAGTTCTACTACATGCCCTTTCTCGGCGTGATTGCCGCAACAGTTGCCAACACAACCCCTGCGGCAGCCGGCATCGTTTATTTCCCAATCCTGACCCGGCTGCAGATCGATCCGGCCGCAGCCGTACAATTCAACCTGATCATCCAGGCCTACGGCATGGGGCTGGGAACATTGCGCTGGTTTCTTTTGAACCGGAAGCTTTTTATCACCAACGTGATTCCGGTATGTCTCTTCGGCGGAATTACCGGTGTCACCATCAGCACGGTTTTTCTTCCCATCAGCAATCCTGCAACGCTTACGCTGATCTTCAATTCCATCGCTTTTCTGTTTACCCAGATCATCTTCTTCTCCATTATCTTTCAGTACAAGTATCCGAATCTGAAGATCGAACTCACCAGGGGCAATTTGGCAATTCTCATCTTTTTTTCCCTTCTGGGAGGAGTGATCTCCGGCTGGATCGGATTCGGCATCGATACGATTTTCTATTTTATTCTGACGGTGATCTTCAAAATCAATCCCGCGGTCTCCATTGTCACCAGTATCTCCCTGATGGCGGCCGTCTCCCTTGCGGGAACCCTGCTCAATATCATTTTCAATGATGTCCCTTTTGCCCTCTGGTATTCCGCGGTCCCCGGCGTGACCATCGCGGGGCTCTTTCTTGCGGCCTATCTTGCCGTAAAGATCGGGGCCAAGAATGTACTCATCCTCTTCACCTTTCTGTTGAGCCTCGATTTCTTCGCGACGCTCTGGACCCAGCATACCATACCGATGACCAAGACCGTCAAGATCGTGATCACCTATGCGCTTGTTGCGTATCTGATCGCCATTCATGTCAAGATATTCAAGCAGGGCTACAAAAAAATCCCCTCGGATCTGGGCAAATTTCATTCCGATTGAACGATCACTATGATACCAATGCAATGGCCTGAATTTTATTTTCTTTTATCCAAATTCTAAAGCTTGTTATTGTTTAAATGTCTTATCACATCATCCAAAAATGAGGAAAGTCAAATATGCCATCAAAACATGAACTAATCGAGGAAGTTCTTTCTCTGCCCATTGAAGACCGAGCCTATATAATAGACTCGCTGATAAGGAGCATGAATCCGGTAGATCCGGATATTGACCGCAAATGGATAGAACTCTCCAAAAGAAGGCTGGAAGAACTTAAAATGGGAAAGGTAAAAGGGGTGCCCGGAGAAGAAGTCTTTGATCGAATCTGGAAACGATTCGAGAGATGAAATATATATTTCATCCCGATGCTGAAGCTGAATTTGAAGAAGCTGTCAACTATTATGAGGAATGCCAGGAAGGTCTCGGCTATGATTTTTCTTTTGAAGTTTTTTCAGCAATAAAACGGATTATGCATAACCCTGAAGCCTGGGTAGTTTTGGAGGATGAGCTTCGTCGATGCATGACCAATCGTTTTCCTTACGGCATTATCTATAGCGAGCAAAATGATGATATCTACATCGTAGCCGTGATGAACCTCCGTCGGTCTCCTGACTATTGGAAATATCGCTTATAAAATTGGCGTTGGGGGCCGGTAAGAATATTCCATGATACCCACTCCATTTTGAATAATGGTCAGAAATAGACCGCCTCGAATTGAACTTATGCCTCCTCGAATGCCTCATAAATCCCCTTTGTCCGTTCAAATCCCAAATTGCGCCCGCTGCCCAAAGGAATCCGCAGGTCCCATCTGCCGAAATGAAGATGGCAAAGCACCGGATCGAGGAAATCATGGTATTTGCCGGGGAAATGATTTATAACCGGCTGGGGATGTCCTTCTGCATCGCCCTGCGGAACGAGGCCGGGGCTCTGGAGAAGATCTTTCCTGCCAACATAACAGGTAAAAAAAGGAGACGGACAGGATGAAAAGTTTCGATTTTCGACGGCTGGTACTGTTTCTCTGTATGCTGCTGATGATCTTTGCGGCCGGCTGTGGCGGCGGCGGGGGAAGCGATGGGGATTCAGGTACACCCCCTCCGGCCGATGGCGGCTCACCGGACGACAACGTGACGCCTCCGCCGGTCAGTACCGGTAAACTGGTGCTGGGCCCCGAAAGCACCATCGCGGAACAAAGGGTTCCTGCAGGCGGCGGAACGGTTCAGGCAGCAGCTCCGGGATCGGCCTTGAACGGGCTGACCATCGAGATCCCGCCGGGGGCATACGGATCGGACAGAAACGTCAAGGTAACGGCCAGCAATATCCAGAGCCACAATGCCGGCCCTTTTTTCAATCCGGTGACGCCATTGATCCGGGTGGAGGGCGCAGACGTGATCTCCGAGCAACTCATGCAGGTCACCATTCCGGCAAAGACCCCTCAGAACCACTTTGCAATGGCCTTTTTCTACGATCCGGAAACCGAAAAGTTTGAAGGCATGCCGCTGATCCGCCAGGAAGCGGAGGCTGTAACGGTTGCCACCCGACATTTTTCAAGCTTTGTGGTCAGCGCCATCCCCGAAGAGACCCTCAAGGCCCAGATGCCCATCACCTCCGAGTACCTTCCGGGCAGAGATGATTTCAAATTCGCCAACAACGGCTCATGGCTGGCCCCCGGGGGGCACTGCGCAGGCCAGTCCATCGGGGCCATCTATTACTATACCCAGCAGCAACTGGCCGGGGAACCAAACCTCTACGGCCATTTCGACAACAACGGCGAGACACCGACCCCGGCCATCTGGCAGGATGACGCCAATGCCTACAAGTTCTGCTCGGTGCTCCAGCATGACATCCACTGGGAGGATCTCTCGGAAAAGATCGACCGGAGCTTTCAGGATGCCGAGCCGACTCAGGTCTGGAAGGCCTTTGCCTATTCCATTCTCCTCACCGGAGAGCCCCAGCTCGAGGGGATGTTCACCGAACCGGACAAGGACGGGAAGAGGGGAGGGCATGCCATGGTCATCTACGGCGTTGAAGAAAACGATGACGGAGACCAGTGGCGGCTGCTGGTTTCAGACCCGAACTATCCGGCCGCCAGAGACCGCTACATCTATTTCGATGAGTTCGGAATGCTGGAGCCTTACAGTTCAGCAGCCAATGCCCAGGAAGCGGCCGCGGGAAAGGGCAGTTTATATACGCAGATCTACTACATTGGAAAGGCCGCACTCCTCCCCTGGTCCGTGGTGGATCAACGGTACGAAGAGCTGGAAGAGGGGCTTATCGGCGAAGACATCTTCCCCGAATGCACCATCATGATCTCGGAAGTGACCGACATGGGTAATCAGCTCCTGGAGATCAACGATGGATTTCATGAGACCACCGCTCCGTTCGTTCATCTCTACTCCTCCGTCAAAACCGAGGATGGAGCGGAGGGCGTTGCGTACCTCTCGGTCTTTGAGGGGTTGGAGAGCACAACCCCGGTGGATGTGGATCTGGACAAGATGTATGTCGCGGAGCTGGCCGAAGGGGACAACTGGTTCGGTTTCTATTCCCAGGTCGATTACAACGGATATCTGATATTTCTCGATTTCCAGTGGATCAATCTCTACTACAAGCCTCAGCCCAGCTATGACTTGCCGGAATACATCCTCCAGGAAAACCTGAAGCGGACCGAAAACGGCTTTGTTCCGGACCCCTACACCGTGACCGGTTCCATCAGCGCCCCCAACCTCAATGGTATGGACGCGAGCATAACCGATTATTCATATGACGCAAACCAGCACTTCAGCTACAACAGCGTGAGCTTTTCGGCCGACGTGACCGCAAAGCTGCCCTTTGATATCGAAATCCGCCAGAATGTGGACGGGGTCTGGAATGACCATGCCTATACCCTGCCCAATGGGGGCCAGGTGACGCTGACCCGGACCACGGAGCGGTACTGGCTGAAGTACAGAAAGAGTGACGACTCCGAAGCGAAAGGATACTCGAATAAGGGCGTCATGCACTTGCGGCTCGATAAGTCGAATCTCAAGCCCATTGCTGAAGATATGGGGTTGTATGTCTTTGAAGGGGTTGTGACATTTCAGTACAAATACAACACCCATGTCAGCGGCCCTGAGGAAGGATATGAGTATGACGGCAGTGTCTGGCGGGATGAGCTGTTTCTGACCTTTATCAACCTCTTTGTCACAGTGCCTGATTAAGCAGGAAAAGGAAAGCCCCCTTTTTCGGGGGGCTTTCCATGTTCATATCTTCCCACCTGGAATGAAGGAACTTTTGCCATGCATCCGCTCCATTGGTAAACGGCTACCCCTTATACAGTTCGATGGGAACCACCTTCCGGTAATGATGAAAATCCTGATCTGCGGTAAAGATGGGAACCTTCTCCCGATGGGCCACAGCACATATCAGAAAATCGGTATGTGACCCCTGGATTCCCTTCTTTCTGGACTGGTTGCT
>JAABSP010000084.1 GCA_011390345.1 Desulfobacteraceae bacterium | reverse complement strand
TCACAGTGCCTGATTAAGCAGGAAAAGGAAAGCCCCCTTTTCCGGGGGGCTTTCCATCGTCAGAGGCGGTTATCCGGCCGCCAGAACCATGGATGTCATGTTCGTCGATGACAGCGGGATTCTCTTTTTACCAGGGTCGGAAAACCGGATGCCGGTTTCGGATCAAATTGTCTCCGTCAACCTGAAAAGAATATCGCTCAGATTATTGGATGCAAGGTTTGCCGTATCCTGATAGATCCGGACAAAGGTATCGAAATTTTCGATGAACAGGTCGGTCAGCCCCGGGTCGAAATGGCGCCCCCTCTCCTGTTCGAAGATCTGCCGGACCTTTTCCGGCGGAAACGCGGGTTTATAGGGTCTTTGGGACATCAGGGCATCGAAGACATCCGCGATGGCAACAATTTTGGCGGATTTCGGGATCTCATCGTCCTTCAATCCTTGGGGATACCCTTCACCGGCCATCTTCTCATGGTGATGGAGGGCGATCTCGTGGGCCATCTCCATCAGATCGTTTTCCGGGTGTCTCAGGATATAGGCCCCGATATCGGGATGCCTTTTGACGGCTTGGAATTCCTCCGTCGTCAACCTTCCATTTTTGTTCAAGATTTCCTTTGAAACGCCGATTTTTCCCACATCATGCATCATGCTGGCATACTGGATATTGAAACAGTACCGGGCATCCGCCCCGGAAAGCTCCGCGAGCTTCCGGCTGATGCGGGCGATCCGGAGCACATGGCAGAAGGTATCGTCATCGAACATCTCCGAAGTGGTGGCCAGCCGGAAGATCGTTCGGACATAGGCATCCCGGATTTCGATGTATTTCCTTCGAAGCTCTGCCAAAAGGCCGCCGCGCTCCATCGCGTTTTTGATGATGATCAGCAGTGCGTCGTTGTCCCAGGGCTTTTCGATGTAATGGTAGATGCCGACCTCGTTGATGGCGCGGATCGCATTGGTTTTGTCGGCATATCCGGTGATGATGATGGCCGTGATGTCCGGGATCTTTCGCCGGGCCTCCAGAAGAAAGTCGATGCCGTTCATCTCCGGCATCAGAAAGTCGGTGATGATCACCTGAACCGGCGTCTGATCGAGGAGGGCGAGGGCTTTCATGGGAGTGGCCGCCGAGAGAATCCGATAATCGGTCTCCAGTTCCAGCAATTCCCTGATGCTTTCGATCACCATCGGTTCATCATCGACAATGAGAATGTCCGCCGCCGGCTTCATTGTTCTTCTCCTTTCCGCTCTTTGTCCGTTTTTTTACCTGCCTTCGGAATGCGGATGGAAATGGCCGCGCCCCCTTCCGGATGGTTCTCGGCCCAAATGCACCCCTTGTGGTTTTCCGAGATGATCCGGAAACAGATGGAAAGCCCCAGCCCCGTTCCGATGCCGACCCCCTTTGTGGTGAATCCCGGATCGAAGATCTTCGGCAGATGATCCTCCTGGATGCCGGGGCCGGTGTCCCTGAAGGTAATGAGAACATCATTGCTGCCATCTGCCGGGCCCACGGAGATGTAGAGATCTCCGGCCCCGTTCATGGCATGGTGTGCGTTGTTGATGATGTTCAAAAAGACCTGGTTCAGCCGCCCCGGATAGCAGCGCACCGGCTCTTTGAATCGGTAATCTCTGTGTACGGTGATGCCGGTTTTCAGACGGTTCTTCATCATCACCAGCGTATCCTCGATCAGGGAATCGACCCGCACCGACTGGTATTCGGCCTCATCGAGGCGGGCAAAGACCCGGAGGGAATTGATGATCGACAGGATCGAAGCACAGGCCTTTTGAGAATGTTCGGCCCTCTCCTTTATCTTGGTGATGAATTTGAGGGTAGCTTCATCTTTCCCGGTATCATCGGGGGTGTCGAGCCTTTTGATGTATCGGAGAACCATATCGTTGTTGGCATTGATCACCCCCAGCGGCGTATTCATCTCATGCGCGATCCCGGCAACGAGTTCCCCGAGAGAGGCCATCTTTTCGGACTGAACGAGCTGGGCCTGGGTCTTTTTCAGCTCGGCAACAGATTCCAGCAGCGCGGTGTTGGCCTTGTGCAGTTCTTCGGTCCGCTGTTCCACCCGGTGTTCCAGTTCGGCATAGAATCGCGCGTTTTCAATGGAGATGGCCGCCTGTGTGGCGATCAGCTTGAGCACTTCGACCCGGTCGGCGGTGAAGGCGCCTTTTGCGCTGTTGTTTTCCAGATACAGGATGCCGGTGAGATCGCCGTGGCGGAGGATGGGGATGGATAGGATCGATTTGGGTCTGTTTTCAGCGATATAGGGGTCAGCGGTGTAAGCGCCTTGGGCCGCGGCATCGGCCAGAACTACAGCTTCACGGGTTCTTGCGGTGAAATTGACAATGCCGGCGGACAATTCCGGAAAATCAGCGATCGGAATCGGCTGTTGTACATGGAGGATTTTCTCCTTTTCAGCCGAAAGAAAGGCATCCACAGTCAACGCTCCGCCCTTGTTCAGGATCAGGGCTACTTTCTGGGCCCCCGCATTTTCGATGACGATCTTCATCAGTTTTTCCAGCAGTTTGTCCAGGACGATCTCGCCGGAAATCATGCGGGAAGCCTTGATGACCGTGGACAGATCCAGTTTTTCACCGGAACCGCCGGTTGTGGAGGTTGCGGTTGAAATCGTGCCGTTTGGCCCTTTTTGTCCGCGGAGATGGGAGGCGAGCAGGTCGCTGTATTTTTCATCCAGGTGGCGGACTTTGGCCAGGGCTCCCCATTGGAGATAGCAGTAGCGGGCTTCTTGGAGGTAAACACTTGCGATTCGGGTCTTTCCGCTTTCCAGATAGAATTTTCCAGCCAGTTCGTTGGCCAGAGCCTCTTCGTTGATGAATTCATTTTCCCTTGCCAGTTGTATGGCCTGATCATAGAGGTCCGCCGCTTTCACGGGCTTTTTGAGAACCCGCATGCGTTCGGCTTCCACCAGATAATATTTGTGGAGATAGTTCATGGGGGCGTGGTGTGCCCATTTTTTCATTTTTTTCTGATTGGCGGATACCTTTTCAAGAATTTTTTTCCGGTCAGACTTTGAAACCTCTGGAAACAGGGAGATATTTGCCAAAGCTCCGTAAAAAACCATCATTATCCCAATCATACCTGAATTTATGGATCTTCGATTGATTTTTTCAATTATATTCAAATTTTTGGTTGTATTGTGGTATTCTTGAAAAACATAATGCAGCATCAACTTATTCAGGTAAACCATCGCAATGATTGTTTTTTCATTTTCCTCTCCCAGTAAAGGGAGATCGATCGTTTCATCGAATTCGGCGCCGGTCAGCACACATGGATTCTCCGATTTACCCAGCAAATTGAGAACAGATTGATGAAAAGGTTTCATCTGTTTGTGCGGTATTATCTGTTGGAGCTGCTGGAAAGCCATTTTATAAGAAGACATCTCTTTTTGAAGTTCATTCAATTCTCTGCCCGAAAAATATGAATGGTAACAATAAATGAATGCACATACGCTGGCATTGAAGAAATCCCCGTTTTCGAGTCCAGACTTATAACCACTGATCGCAATATTATTTATCTTTTGGATACGTTCTTTCCAGATTAAAAGAAAGCAGGTTGATCCGTTTATGATCACTGCATGATATTTTTTCAATTCAGATTTTTCTGTCAGTCCATCCCACATGGTGAAATATTTGTATCCTTTTTCAATGTTTCCCATTCCTCCACAAAGAAATAAGGAATATATACCAAAGCCCATTGAAGATGCCGCTGATTGGCCATATTTGAGGGAAAGTTCGATAATTTTAAAACCAATCAATGCAAAAAGATAATGAACTTTCAGATATGAGGCATTTGTCATCGTTATCATAATTCGCATTGCCGCCATTACTCTTGGATCTCTCAATGGCGGCAAACTTGTTAAAAACTTTGTATTTTTTCCCTTCAGTAGCAACTTTATTTTTACAAATTCGACCATAAGAGCGAATTTACTATTTGATTTCGGCATTCTGACATCGAGCAATTCCAAGACATGCAGTCCAAGATTGATGCCTTCCAGACCCCTATTCCGGCTGACATAGGATTTAATGAGCGTTTCATATACTTCTATTTTATCTAATATTGTAAGGGCCTTTTGCAGAAATATCCGGGACAGTGCGTCCATCCTTTCATAATAACCGTTGAGATATGCGGTTGTAATTGCTTCCCGATGCAGCTCCAACGTCAGATCATACGAACTTTCCCAAGGATTTCCACCTAACAGTTCTATTCCGAAACAGAAATATTTATGTGCCGTTTCAAAAGCCGAAGAAGATTTTGCCTTAATACCGGCCATTAGATTCAGTTCTGCCAATTCAAGCCTTTCGCTTTTCTCCGATACAATATCGCTTCCGATATTTAACTGCTCTACAACTTCAATGATGTTTTGTTCGATATATTCCCTCGATCTGTTAGCCCTCAGAAGTTTGCCGATTCTATTATGGATTATAGGTCTGTCGGCTTCATCAATTAAAAAATAACTCGCCTGCTGTATCCTGTCATGGGCAAATTTATATCGAAAATCGGAAATTAGAAAGATGAAATCACTGCTATGAACCTCAATTTTTGCCTTATCAACCTCTGTTTTCAATGTTCGTGATTCAATTATCAATCCCTCAGCAATGGCGCTTTTCAGAATGTCAGCCGCTTCCACCATTTCCTTTTCGCTGATCACCGAAAGCATTTCCAAATCAAAACGATTCCCGATACATGCGGCAAGCTGTAGTAACCTCTTGGTTTCCAAAGGCAGCCGACCGATTTTCTCCGCCATCAATTCAACGACATTATCCGTAATATTCCTCGACTGGATTTCCGCCGCATCCCACCGCCATCCTCCGTATTCGGCATCGAACAGCAGCAGCCCCTCCTGATAGAGCGACTTCAAAAATTCATTCATGAAGAACGGATTGCCGCCGGTCTTCTTTTCAACGATTTCGGCAAGAGATGCGGCCCTGTCCGGATCGCAATGGAGCGCGTCACAGATAAAACCGGTAATATGATCCGGCCCCAAAGGCCCCAGGCGGACGTCATGAACCTTCACCCCGGCCCTGCGAAGACCGTTCACCGTCATCATCATCGGGTGCGCATCATCCACTTCGTTATCCCGATACGCCCCGATCAGCATCAGGTATTTCCCCTGCTCCGTCTCCAGAAGCGACAGCAGCTTCAAAGTGGCCGAATCGGCCCACTGCAGATCATCAAGAAAGATGACGAGGGGATGCTCCGGTTTTGTAAAGACCCGGATGAATTTCCGGAAGACCAGATTGAACCGGTTCTGCGCCTGTTCCGGCGGAACATCCGTCACTTCCGGCTGGAGCCCGATGATCAATTCCAGCTCGGGAATGATGTCGATCATCACCTGACCGTTGGGTCCCAGCGCAGCCAGAATTTCTTCCCGCCACCAGCCTAAGCGCTCCCCGCTTTCCGTCAGCAGTTGCCGGACCAGCTCCTGAAGTGCCTGAACGATCGCGCCGTAGGGGCGCCTGTGGATCTGATCGAATTTTCCGGAAACGAAATATCCCCGCTGCCGGGTAATCGGTTTATAGATCTCCCGCACCAGCGCCGTCTTGCCGATGCCCGAATACCCGGAGATCATCAGGATCTCGGTATTCCCCCGGCTCACCCGCGCAAAGGCATCCAGCAACACCTTGATTTGGGCTTCCCTGCCGTAGAGCTTTCCCGGAATCCGAAACCGGTCCGGAACATCCCTTGCACCGAGGGGAAAACCGATGATCTCTCCGCAATCCCGCAACCGATTCAGGCATTCTTCGAGATCGGCCCGGATGCCCCATGCGCTCTGATACCGATCTTCGGCGTTCTTTGAGAGCAGCTTCATCACCATATCGGAAAGAACCCCGGGAATCGAAGGATCTTCTCTATCGGGCGGGACCGGTCGGCCGGCAATGTGGCAGTGGACCAGTTCCATCGGATCATCGGTCTCAAAAGGCGTCTTTCCGGTCAGCAGCTCATAGAAGGTCGCGCCCAGAGAATAGAAATCGGCCCGATAATCCAGCACCCGATTCATCCGGCCCGTCTGCTCTGGAGAGATATAGGCCAGGGTTCCCTCCAGCATGTTCGGATTTTTGATGGCGGGATTTTCAAGGGAGAGCGCTGTGGAGATACCGAAATCGATGATTTTGACCTGCCCGGTCTTCCGGTTCATCACGATATTGGAAGGATTGATGTCCTTGTGGATGATATCCGCCCTGTGGATCTCCTCGACCCCTTTGGCGATATCCACCGCGGCCGACAGGAATTCCTCGGGGCTGAATTTCCCCGAAGCCGACAGTATCTTCAGGGATTCGCCGCCGAAATCCTCCAGGATCATGACCAGTGTCTTCTGATACTTCTCCAGCCCGTACACCCCGATAACCCCCGACGCGCTTTTGAGGGAGCGGGTGATCTCATACTCCTGCCGATACCGGATCACCTCTTCGGGCGTGGGATAATCCTCCTTGAGAATCTTCAGGATCACCGGCCGATGATCCGGTTGCCGGACCGCCCGGTAGACCAGAGATTTAGGGCTCTCATAGATCTTCTCATGAACATCGAAACCCGGAACAGCAATCATGGCTCGTTCCCCTTTTGCAGAATCTGAAGAGGGTTCAATGGCTGATGCACATCCAATCCATTTTTCTATATCACTGTCACAGAGCGGATGCAAAAGATTATTCCCGGTTGATCATCTTTGGTAGGACGACAAGGAATCGGGGAATTCTTCCCTCCTTTTCCCCGGTCGAAATATGAGGATCTCGTAAACGGACCAGATGCACTCCCGGACCGTGCCATTCTTTGTGCTGCAGGCTTCCGTCCTCAGCATTTTGATTCTTTCGAAATGACGCCGATTGCGGTTACAAACACCAGATTATTGGACAATGCGATGCCTGCGATCAACAGATCCATGTCATCAAGAGGTTTTCCTTCTCTCCGCAATTCGGCATAGATAGAGGATGTCTGTGTCAATCAGCGATGGATTCATGCTCTATCCTCCCGGCAGATGCCCGTTGCCGGCGTTCTTTGATTTCTTCTGAAACCGCATCGAAATCTTCATCGGCCATATTTCCCACCTGGAATGAAGGAACTTTTGCCATGCATCCACTCCATTACCCCTTATACAGTTCGATGGGAATCACCTTCCGGTAATGATGAAAATCCTGATCTGCGGTAAAGATGGGAACCTTCTCCCGATGGGCCACAGCACATATCAGAAAATCGGTATGTGACCCCTGGATTCCCTTCTTTCTGCACTGGTTGCTGAAGGCCGCGGCCAGCTCATAATCCGAATCCAGGATCGGCGTGTTCTCAAAATAGGAGAGCTTCTCCTTTATCGTTTCAAATTTTTGAAGATCACTGTAGCCGGAAAGAATCTCCTGCCGGATGGAGCCGATCAGCAACGCCCTTTGATCCCGAATCAGCGAGACAAGCGCATCGATTTCAGCTTGATAGGCTTTGTTCTGCGAACGCAGAGCATAGGACCAGATCGGCGTATTCACCAGAACTTTCAACGGTTTCTTCCTTTCTTGTAATCATAATCCGGGTCCGGGTCCATTTTGCCGAACAGATCTATGATTTCCAATTGCTTTCGATGGCTCACGAACTCTTTCAGTGCAAGATTGACCGTATCTTTTTTTGTCTTCAATCCGCTGATCGCCAATGCTTCATTCAATAATTCATCATCAATTGCCAGATTGGTCGCCATAGGACACCTCCTTTTTGGACACATTTTATTACACATGATTATGTGTGTCAATGATGGCGAATGTCCGCACCAAGCTTGGGTGACAATTTCGGCTACGGCTTCTTCCAGATTTCTCATATGGGGCCGGTTTTCTCTCCGATTTGACAATGGGATACTTTTCCTGTAGATTTTGATCCAATGTTCATAAGTTCAGGTCATTCTCACCGGCAGAAGAAAGGAAAGACCCGGATCGAGGAAATCATGGAATTTTCAGGGAAAATGGGCTATAAACGGCTGGGGATGGCCTTCTGCATCGGCCTGCGGAACGAGGCCAAAGCCGTGGAAAGGATCTTTTCATCCAAGGGGTTCGATGTGGTCTCCGCCGCCTGCAAGGCCGGGAGAATCTCAAAGGATCGAATCGGCGTGGAACGGGAGCAGCAGATCGACCCACAGACGGCCGAGGCCATGTGCAACCCGATATTGCAGGCCATGATCCTGAACCGGGAAGGGGCCGATTTCAATGTGCTGCTGGGGCTCTGCGTGGGGCATGATTCGCTCTTCTTCAAGTATGCGGATGTGCCCTGTACGGTGCTTGCGGTCAAGGATCGGGTGCTGGGGCACAATCCGCTGGCTGCGGTGTATAATCTGGAGAGCTATTATCGCTGTTTGAAGTGAAGGGTAAGACATGATAGTATCTGAAAAAGGGTGAACCATTTCCGGAGATAAAAAATGCAGACAATTACAATATCGGTAAAAGATGATGAAATAAAAGACAAGATCCTGTGGTTTCTAAAACACTTGGAAAGTGAGGGGGTTGAGATCTTATCAGAGGAGGATATCGAAGATATAAAACTTCTTGCCGCGACAAGAGGAGAGAAAAGTATTCCTTTTTCAGAATATCTTGACAATGAAAATTAACATCAGAGCAAGTGCCATAAAGGATTTGAAGAAAGTCGGCAGTACCGATAAAAAACGAATTCACAATAAAATACTGGAACTTGCAAATTTTCCCAATATCAGCAATCTGAAAAAATTAACCGAGTTACCGAGTTCAAGCCTTCCTACAGAGTAAGGGTTGGAGATTACCGAATATTATTCGATATTGACCAGGATGTCATCGAGATCGGTCGCGTTTTGCATCGTAAAGACAGTTATAAAAAGCATTATCAATAGCATTGAAATACTGAAAACACCATAGATATTAAAAGGGCCTCGACCAGTGAACAGCACCCCCGAACAGACCGCCAGAAAAAAGATCGACAAGATGCTTGCCCGATCCGGATGGGTCGTGGTGGACAAGAACAGGATCGACTGGAATCTCGGCCCCGGCATCGCGGTGCGGGAGTATGAAACCGCTGGGGGGCCGGCCGATTATGTTCTGTTTCTGGAGCGGGAGCCGGTGGGGGTGATCGAGGCCAAGCGGGAATCTGAGGGGCATCGGCTGAGTGCGCATGAGGGGCAGGCCGAATTCTATGCCCAAAGCCGGCTCAAATGGATTGGCGACAACGGGCCCCTGCCGATGGTCTATGAGAGTACCGGGACATTGACACGGGTTACGGATCTGCGGGACCCGTCTCCCCGGGCCCGGCCCGTCTTCTCCTTTTACCGGCCCGAAACCGTAAAAGAGCTTTGTCGCTGGCAAAAGGAAACCCTTCGGGCGCGTCTGCAGGGGCTGCCGGAGCTGCCGGCCCAAGGGCTGCGGGATTGCCAGATCCGGGCCATCACCAACCTGGAGCGGTCCTTTCGGGAGAACCGGCCCCGGGCCCTGGTGCAGATGGCCACCGGCAGCGGGAAGACCTTTACCGCGATCACCGCGATCTACCGGCTGCTCCGGTTCGCGGAGGCCGAGCGCATCCTCTTTCTGGTGGATACCAAAAACCTCGGGGAGCAGGCCGAGGGGGAGTTCATGGGGTATACGCCGGTCGATGACAACCGGAAGTTCACGGAGTTGTACAACGTGCGCCGGCTCAACTCGAAGTTCGTGCCCCGGGATGCCCAGGTCTGCATCAGCACCATCCAGCGGATGTATTCCATCCTCCGGGGCGAGGAGCTGGACGAGGCTGCGGAG
>JAABSP010000026.1 GCA_011390345.1 Desulfobacteraceae bacterium | reverse complement strand
CCGATCGATCACCAGAACCGACTGATCCTCTTCGACACTCTCCCCCTCCTCCACCAGAACTTCGACGATCTCGGCTTCGTGAATCCCCTCACCCGGGTCCGGCAGCTTGAATTCGTAGGCCATAATCTCTCCCTCGTGATTCAGTATGATTTACGGTCCCCTCGAAAAAACTCTCCTGCTAAAAATCGAGGGTCTCCCGGGCCGCCCGCATGATCCGCTCCGCGCTCGGCAAATAATCGAACTCCCGCTGAAAGAGCGGAATCACAACATCATATCCCGTAACCCGCCGGATCGGCGCCTCCAGATACAAAAAAGACTTCTCCACCAGCCGAGCTATAATCTCGGCCCCAGGCCCAAAGCTCCGGGGAGCCTCATGCACCAGCACCACCCGGCCCGTCTTCTTTGCCGATTCGGTGAACTTGCTGTCGTCAATCGGAGAGATGGTCATCAGGTCGATCACCTCGCACTGCACCCCATCCTCCTCTTCCAGGATCTCCGCCGCCTCCAATGTTGGCCGCATCATCGCGCCGTAGGAGATCAGCGTCAGATCCTCCCCCTCCCTCACGATCTCGGACTGGCCGATGGGAATCGTCTCCTCTCCTTCGGGAACCTCCTCCCGGAAGGCCCGGTAGCTCGACTTGGGCTCGTAGAAGACCACCGGGTCAGGATCACGAATCGCGCTCACCAGCAGTGCCCGGGCATTTCTCGGCGTCGAGGGAATAACCATCTTCAACCCCGGCGTATGGGCCCAATAAGCCTCCCGGCTCTCGGAATGGTGCTCCAGTGCCTTCACACCGCCGCCGTAGGGCATCCGGATCACCATCGGCACATGAAACCGGCCCCCGGATCGCGCGCGCATTCTCGCAGCGTGCGCCTCCAATTGGTGCATGGCCATATACCCGAACCCGGAGAACTGCATCTCACAGACCGGCTTCAGCCCGTAGATGGCCATACCGATGGAAAACCCGGTGATCCCGGATTCCGCAAGGGGGGTATCCATCACCCGCTCTTCCCCGAATTTGTCGATAAGGCCGTCGGTCACCCGGAAGACGCCGCCGTCAATGCCCACATCCTCGCCGAGCACCACCACATCCTCATCCTTTTCCATCTCCTGGTGCAGCGCCAGGTTGATCGCCTGAACCATTGTCAGCTTTGCCATATCGCCCCCTCGTCCTTATTCCTCGGATTCCTCGTCCGCTTCCGGCTCTTCTTCCGCTTCGGCCTTCTCATCCTCATCATCACCTTCTTCCCCGGCTTCTTCGGCGGCCTCCTCCTCGTCTTCTTCGGCGGCCTCTTGCTTCTTTGCGTCTTCCGGTTTCTCGGGCTTCTCCGGAAGCTCGCTCTCAAACTCCTCCTTCTGCTCCACAAGGTAGGCCGGCAGCTCCGCAAATGTCCCCTCGAACATCTCCACCCGGCCCTCCAGCTCCTTTTTCTTCTTCTCCCAACCTTTCACGATCTTCTTGATCTCGTCCTTGATTTCCGATTCGATCTCCTTGATCTCCTCATCGGAAAGCAGATCCTTTCTCTTCAAATACTTCTGGAACCGGCTGATGGGATCTCTCTTCTCCCACTTCTCCACCTCCTCATCGGAACGATACCGCTTCGGATCGTCTGCCGTGGTATGCACCGACATCCGGTAGGTGACGCACTCGATAAAGGTGGGCCCCTCCCCGTTCCGCGCCCGCTCGACAGCCTCCTTTGCTGCTGCATAGACCGCAAGCACATCGTTGCCGTCCACCTGAATCCCCGGAATCCCGTAGGCGATGGCCTTCTGCGCCAGGGTCTTTGATTTGCTCTGGCGGGAGCGATTGATGGATATGGCCCAATGGTTGTTCTGGCAGACGAAGATCGTCGGCGTGTTGAAGACTCCGGCAAAGTTGAGCGCCTCATGAAAATCTCCTTCGGAGGTCGCGCCGTCTCCGAAAAAAGTCATCACCACCTGCTTTTTCCCCTTGAATTTGATCCCGTAGCCGATCCCGGCCGCGTGGAGGGTCTGTGTCCCTACAGGAATGGCGGCCGGCAGATTGTTGATCCCTTTGGGAATTACTCCCCCCTCGCTGAAGCCGGCATAGGCCAGAAGAATGTTCTTCGGCCTCTTCCCCCGCCAGATCTCGGCCGCAGTCTCCCGAAACGAAGGAACCAGCCAGTCCTTATCTTCCAGACAGGCCACAGCGCCAAGCTGCGCGGCCTCCTGCCCCTTGATGGGGGCAAAGGTTCCCATCTTGCCCCCGCGCTGGAGGTTGAGCATCCGCTCATCAAACCGCCGGCCAAAGAGCATGGCCCGGTGAAGATCGAGCAGCAGATCATCCTTCATATCGGGCTCGAGGTCCTCGTCGATCTCTCCCTTCTCATTCAAGATGGAGAGATATTCGATATCCTGTTCGAGGTCGATCTTTTCTCTGGGCATGGGATCACATCCTTACATCGGGAAAAGAGTTGGTAATATCATTCGCAAAACTGATCGTATGCAGTAATCGATTATAGAATTAGAAAAAGCTGAAAACCTATGGGGTATGGACCTGATATCCGAGACAAAAATACCCCAGTGGCTCAGCCTGAAAGCTCTTTTTCTACCTTCTCATTCCCGGGCAAATGGAGCCTTTATCCAATTTCGGAATATCGAGTTTTTTTTCAATATGATAAGATGGCAAAAAGAATTCATCATAACCAACCCAAAGGATGGCCAATGAAAACCAAACCGCAAAAACCCGCTCAACTGAAATTCTCATACGGATCGCGCATGCTGCTTTTTCTGCTTCTGTGGCTGGGGATCATCTATCTGTTTCAGGGAAGTTTCCGGGGGCCCCAGATCGATGAACTCTCCTACACCCAATTCAAAGAGCAGGTGAAGTCCGGAGCGGTTGCCGAAGTTGTCTTTACGGGCCAGAAGATCCAGGGCCTCTACAAAGAAGAGGAGAAAGATCGGCAGCAGGAAGCTGGCCAAGAAAATCAGAGGTCTCAGCCCCAGCCGACCCGATTTGTTACGGCCATGCCGGCCATTCAGGATGCAAAGCTGATCGACCTGTTGGAGGAGAACGGCGTCGCCATCCGGGCCGATCCCGAAGAGCGGTCATGGCTGATGACGCTCTTTGTCACCCTTCTGCCCTGGGTACTGATCATCGGATTTTTCGTCTATTCCAGCCGAAAGATGCAGCAGCGGATGGGCGGCGGCGGCGGAGGAATCTTCGGATTCGGTAAATCCAAGGCCAAGCTCTTCCAACGCTCCGAAAGCGATGTCACCTTCGAGGATGTGGCGGGTCTCTCCAACGCTAAAAAGGAGCTGGAGGAGATCGTGGGGTTTTTAAAAGATCCGACCGCATATCTGGAAATCGGGGCCGAGCTTCCAAAAGGCGTGCTGCTGGTGGGGCCTCCGGGAACCGGCAAAACCCTTCTTTCCAGAGCCGTGGCCGGAGAGGCCAATGTTCCCTTCTACAACATCAGCGGATCCGATTTCATCGAGATGTTCGTGGGCGTCGGCGCGTCCCGGGTCCGGGACATGTTCAGCAAGGCCAAAAAGGAGGCCCCCTCCATCATTTTTATCGACGAGATCGACTCCATCGGCCGGGTCCGGGGCACGGGCGTGGGCGGGGGCCATGACGAACGGGAGCAGACCCTGAACCAGATTTTAAACGAGATGGACGGCTTTGCGCCCAACGAATCGGTGGTGGTGATGGCGGCCACCAACCGGCCCGATGTGCTCGACAACGCCCTGATCCGTCCGGGACGGTTCGACCGGCGGGTGATGCTCAATCTGCCTCAGAAAAAGGCGAGGGAGCAGATCCTGAAGGTGCATACCCGGGAGGTGAAGATTGGAGATGATGTGGATCTTGCCGTGATCGGAAACCGAACCGTGGGCTTTTCGGGCGCGGAACTGAAAAACCTCGTCAACGAGGCCGCGCTTTTGGCGGCCCGCAAGGGAAAGGAGATCGTGGAGGCCGAAGACTTCGACCAGAGCCGGGACAAGATCCTGATGGGGCTGGAACGGGAGGATATCATCAAAGATGAGGACAAGGAAGTGATCGCCTACCATGAATCGGGGCATGCGCTCATGGCCAAACTGCTGCCGGGCTCGGACACGCTCAAGAAGGTGACGATCATTCCCCGGGGCCGCGCCCTTGGTGCGACCGAGCAGATCCCCGAAGAGAACCAGTACAACCTCAAGAAGAGCTATCTGCTCGACAGGGCTGCGATCCTTCTGGGGGGCAGGGCCGCGGAAAAGATAAAGTTCGAGGATGTGACCACGGGCGCGGGAGACGATCTGAAGAAGACGACCCAACTGGTGCGAAGGATGGTCTGCCAGTGGGGCATGAGCGATGTTTTAGGCCCTGTGTTCTTCCGTCATGGGGAGCAGCACCCCTTTCTCGGCAGGGAGATGGCTGCCGAGCCCAGGGACTTCAGCGAGAATACCGCACAGATCATCGATGAAGAGGTGCGGCGGATCATCACCGAGGCCCAAGAAAGGGCACAGAAAACCCTGACCGAGCACCGGAATCTGCTGGACCGGGTGGCGGAGGCTCTGCTGGAAAATGAAACCCTGACCAACGAGGATATCGACAAGCTGCTGGAGGAGAATGATGAAGGAGACGTTTGATCGCTGGATTGGGCTGGCAAAGCCTTATTTGAGCAAATATCCCTTTCTCTGGAACTATATTGTTGCCGTCACCATCCTGGTGGTCGGTTTTCTGCTGCTGCGGATCATCAAAACCCTTCTGCTGCGCCGGCTGAAGCGGTGGAGCGATGAAGCCCCCAACACTCTTGCCGAGTTCCTGGAGAAGACGATCCGCCATACGGTCTTTCCGGTCCTCTATTTCGGCCTTCTCTATCTGAGCACCCGGGGATTGGCCATGAACCCTACGTTGACCAAGTTTTTCCATGTGGTGGGGGTGGTGCTGGTCACATTTTTTGTGGTCCGGTTTATGGGGGAAATGATCGATTATCTGATCAAGGAGCAGTGGATAGCCAAGCACTCCTACTTTGTCAACGGAGGGCGGATCAAGGCGCTGGCCCCCATTGCCAAAGTGCTCATCTGGGGCATCGGGCTCATCTTTCTGCTGGACAATCTGGGGTTCAAGGTCTCCAGTGTGATCGCGGGTCTCGGGATCGGCGGTATCGCGATCGCGCTGGCGTCACAGAACATTCTGGGGGATCTCTTCAACTATTTCGTGATCGTCTTTGATACGCCGTTCGAGATCGGAGACTTTATCATCATCGGGGAATATCTGGGGGAGATCGAGCATATCGGCATCAAGACCACCCGGGTCCGGAGTCTGGGAGGAGAGCAGCTCGTCTTTTCCAATACGGATCTGACCAATGCCAGAATCCGGAACTACAAGCGGATGATGCGCCGGCGGGTCATCTTCAAGATCGAGACGACGTATCAGACCTCTCTGGCACATGTGAAGGAGATTCCGGAGATCATCACCGAGATCATCAAGGAGATCAAAGATACCATCTTCGACCGGTCCCATTTCTTCGCGTTCGGGGATTCGAGCCTGGTCTTCGAGTCGGTCTATTATATCATCGGCAGCGATTACAATAAATATATGGATATCCAGCAGACGATCAACTTTAAAATCAAAGAGCAGTTCGAGGCTAAGGGAATTGAGTTTGCTTATCCGACGCGGACGATCTATTTGAAGCACGAAGATGGGAACCGGGAGAAGCAGGTTATTGCGCAGGAGAGGGTTCCGGAAGAGGGGCGGCCGACCGGGGAGACGGAGTTTGTGGAGCCGGTGGGGATGGAGAGATAAAATGAGCTTTTGTTCACTATTTGGGTCGTTCCCTCATTGAAGAAAACGACCCAAAGGACGTAAAGGACAAAAAGGACACAAGTAAGGACCGATGGACAGCCGGAGGAAGGGCTTTCCTCAATCAGAGAGCCGCTTGAGATCGAGCTTTCCTGCGATCTCCTGGGCGGTTCTATCGACAAACCGCTGGAAATCTTCTCCCATCAGGGGCTGCCCCGGCGCGGGAACCTTTTCAAGATCGGCCGGCCGTACCAGCTCCGGTGCATTGATGATGGCCGGGTCCGGAACCACTTCGAACTCGGGCGGGAACCGGTTTTCAAAATACATCTCCTGGAATCCGGCAAACTTGAGCGCGTGGGCCGTGGAATCGAGGATTGCGATCTCGTGATCCTTTACAATCCCCTCTTTTTTAGCGTTGATCAGCCCGGCCAGGGACTCTCCGCCGTGGGTGCAGGCGATGTGGCCGTGGCGGTTGGCCAGCAGCTCCCAGTCCATGATCTGCTGCTCCGTGACTTCGGCGAAGAAGACCCGCTCTTCTCCTGCAGCCTGATCATATTTCTGCGCCAGCCGGATCACCCGGGGCATGGAGACCGGGTTGCCGATCATCGCGGCCTGGGCCACGCTGGGCCGTACCGTCACCGGGGAGAACTTCCGCTTTGCCGGGTCCTTCTCCTGATAGTAGCGATAGACCGGATTGGCATGGTGGGACTGGACCCCGATGATCTTGGGCAGCGCGTCGATGATGCCGACATCGTGGAACTTTAAAAATCCGCTCATGATGGCCGTGATGTTCCCGGCGTTTCCGATGGGAACCACGATCACCTTGTCGGCCATCTCATATTCGAAATCCTGCGCGACCTCATAGGAGTAGGACTCCTGCCCCAGAATCCTCCAGGCGTTTTTGGAGTTGAGCAGCGCGACATTGTAGGTCTCGGCCAGGGCCTCGACCACCTTCATGCAGTCGTCAAAGACCCCGGGGATCTCAAATACTGCAGCACCGCTTCCCAATGGCTGGGAGAGCTGCTGGGGCGTCACCTTTCCGTGGGGCAGGAGTACCGCGGACTTGATATGGGGCTTCAGATATGCGGCATAGAGCGCGGCCGCGGCCGATGTATCCCCGGTGGATGCGCAGATGGCCAGCACATCTTCGACTTTGCCGGTCTGCACCAGGAACTGGATATAGCTCAATGCGCTGGCCATGCCCCGATCTTTGAAGGAGGCGCTCGGGTTCTGGCCGTCATTTTTGAAGAAGAAGCGGATTCCGACCCGGTCCTGCATGGGGCCGCTTCCTTCGACCGCAGGGGTGTGCCCCTCCCCGAGCCAGACCACTGAATCGAGAGGGATAACCGGCCCGATAAATTCATGATACCGGTAGATTCCCCGCACCGAAGGCTCGTTGAGCATCCGCCGGTAGTCGAAAATCTTATGCCACATGGGGCCGGGAGTCTTTTTCAGCCGATCGAACTTCAGGTCTTCCAGCAGCAGCACCTCCCGGCATTCGGGGCAGGTATATAAAAGCTGTTCGATGCCGAAGGTCTTGTCGCATCCGAGACACCGGTAGACCAGCTCTCCTGCGACCGCAGGCATCAGATGGGGCCGGATCTCATCGGGAAAATTTTCGATTCTCATGATCCGGTAATCCTCTCCAGACCCCCCATATATGGCCTTAGCGCTTCGGGAATGATCACGGAGCCATCCCCGGTCTGGCAGTTTTCCAGGATCGCGGCCACAGTCCGCCCCACCGCGAGACCGGAGCCGTTCAGGGTATGGACCAGCTCGGTTCCCTTCTTTCCCTTCCGCTTGAACCGGATGTTGGCTCTGCGGGCCTGGAAATCCTCGAAATTGCTGCAGGAGGAGATCTCCCGGTAGACCCCCTGGGAGGGAATCCAGACCTCGATGTCGTAGGTCTTGGCTGCGGAGAAGCCGATATCTCCGGTGCAGAGCGTCACCACCCGATGGGGAAGCTCCAGCCGCTTTAAAATCGTCTCCGCATTCTCCAGCAGGGATTCCAGCTCGTCATAGGAGGTCTCGGGCAGAGAGAATTTGACAAGCTCCACCTTGTTGAACTGGTGCTGCCGGATGAGCCCCCGGGTGTCCTTGCCGTAGGAGCCTGCCTCGGAGCGGAAGCATGGGGTGAACGCGGTGTAACAGATGGGAAATTCGGACTCGTCCAGGATCTGGTTCTGGTGGATGTTCGTCACCGGGACTTCGGCCGTTGGGATCAGGAAGTAGTCCCACCCTTCGATCTTGAAGAGATCGGCCGCAAATTTCGGGAGTTGCCCCGTGCCGGTCATGGAGGTGCGGTTGACCATGAAGGGGGGCAGGATCTCTGTATATCCGTGCTCGCCGGTCTGGATGTCGAGCATGAAGTTGATCAGAGCCCGCTCCAGCCGGGCTCCTGCCCCCATATACAGGGGAAATCGAGCGCCGGTGATCTTGGATGCGGTCTCGAAATCGAGAATTTTAAGCGCCTCTCCGATCTCCCAGTGGGGCTTGGGAAAGAAGCCGAACTCGGGCGGCTCCCCCCATTTCCGATAGAGCGTGTTTTCGGTCTCGTCCTTTCCTGCGGGAACCGATTCATGGGGGATATTGGGAATCCCCATGACGATCTCGTCGATCACGGCCTCATGCCCGGAAAGCTTCTTCTCCAGCTCTTTGACCGTTGCAGAGACCTCCCGCATCTCCAGAACGAGAGATTCGGCATCCTCGCGGTCCCGCTTCATCTGCGCGATCTGTTCGGAAACGACATTCCGCTTGTGGCGCAGTTCCTCGATCTGGGCAAGGATCGTTCTCCGCTGCTCATCTGCGTCTTCAAAAACCTTCATGTCCGCGGCATCGCCCCGCGCGGCCAGCGCCGCCTGGACCCTCTCCAGATTCTGCCTGACAAACTTGATTTCCAGCATACCGGTTCCTATTGTCTCAACAATTGCATGATATTAAATAGCGTCGATCCGAAGATTCCGGATCAAAGGATTTGGCATCATATCCATCCCATGAAAGGACATGTAACATGATGGCTTCGGTTTCGTCAATAATTATTATAAGTTGACTTTAATCCCCAAAATTGTGTATGGATATATGGAGAGTGATTGATAAACTGAACCGGAGATCGATCTATGGATGAAATTCGACAGGCCAAGGCTCAGGTCCGGGAGGAGATGGCGGACCGGATCGCTTCCTTTTCTCCTGAGGAGATCTCGGCAAAGACCAGGGCGATTGAGGAGCGGCTCTTCGATTTTGCCAATTTCATCGAGGCCAAGATCCCCCTGCTCTATGTGAGCGCGCCGGGTGAGGTGGATACCGGCTCGATTTTAAAGCGGAGCGCAAAGGACAGAAAGATCATCATCCTTCCCCATTTCGGCAATGAAAAATTGAAGCTTCGCCTGATGAAGGTCGATGATCTCGGAAAGGACATGAAGGTCGGCAGCAACGGGATTTCAGGACCCGATCCCCAGCGGTGCAAGACCGTTCCCGTCGAGTGCGTGGATATTGCCGTCATTCCGGGAATTGCGCTGGATGAGAAGGGAGGTCGGCTGGGGCCAGGAACCGGCAATTATGACCGGCTCATCCCCAAACTGCCCATCACCACGAGAAAGGTGGCCCTGGCCTTTGAAGAGCAGATTCTCTCCCAGGTTCCGATGGAGTCCCATGACAAGTATGTGGATATCATCATCACGGACCAGCGGATCATCTACAAGATCTGAGCCGTAAGGGGGAAAGAGCAGAAGGAGAATTATTCCGCTACCGCGGGGTTGAGGATCTTCTCCAACTGCTGCAGGTTGACATCCTCTCCCACCGCGATGACCGTATCTCCTATATTGATAACCGCCTCAAAGGAGGGATTGAAGAGCATGCTCCCGTCCGGCTTCTTGATCGCGATGAGGATCAGGTTGTAGTTCTGCCGGATACCCGAATCCTTGAGCATCACCCCGACCAGGTGGGAGTTGGCGCTCACCGGGATCTCCTCCATCTGGATATCCTTGGGCCTGTCCGAGAGGGCGAGATCCAGAAAGTTGGTCACCGTGGGCCGGAGAATCCGCTGGGCCATGCTGGCCGCGCCCATATCATAGGGGGATTCCACCCGGTTGGCCCCTGCGGCCTGCAGCTTGGAGTGCGCCTTTTCATCCCCGGCCCTTGCGATGATGACCAGGTCCGGGTTGAGCTGGCGTGCGGTGAGCACCAGAAAGACATTGTCAGCATCCGTTGCCAGCGCTGCCACCAGCCCCTTTGCCTTCCGAATCCCGGCCTTGAGCAGAATCGCATCATCTGCGGCCTCTCCGGTGAGATAGAGCACCCCGTCCTTTTCCATCCTCGGCACCAGATCGGTGTTGTGCTCGATCACCACCAGGGGGATCGGTTTTCTGATGAGCTTTTTGCAGATCACCCGGCCGATGCGGCCGTATCCGCAGACGACGTAATGGTCCCGCAATCGATCGATCTTCCTGTTCAACCGTCTCCTCCCGAGAATTGTCCGGATCTGCCCCTCCACCATGAACTGCACCACAGCGCCCGCAGCATAGAAAAAGAACCCGAAGCCGAAGAAGAGCAGGCAGATGGTATAGATCCTGCCCAGGCTGCTCAGGGTTCTCACCTCGGAGTAGCCCACCGTGGTGAGGGTGATAATGGTCATATACAATCCATCGAGGAATGTCCACCCCTCGATGAACATATATCCCAGACTCCCAAGCAGGATGATGGCTACCGAAAGGGAACTGACGATGATCAGATGCTGTGCGCTGTTCATAGAGTCCGGCAGATTCGGTTCAAAGAAAAAATCGAAAAATATCCATTTATCGAAATATTTTGTTGAAAAAGCAAGTGATTTTTCGATACAATGTAAAGATTTATTGATCTAAGTCTCCTGATTTGGTAGGAATATTGAGCATGAATGAAGAAAATCGGTATCAGCGTCTCCGGGAGGAGATGGTCCGAAAACAGATCGCAGCCCGGGGCATCGATGACCCCCGGGTGTTAGACGCGCTGCGAGCCGTACCCCGGCATCTGTTCGTGGACGAGGCCCTCCGGGATCAGGCCTACGGTGATTTCCCGCTGCCGATCGGCCAGGGCCAGACCATCTCCCAGCCTTATATCGTGGCAGAGATGACCCAGGCATTGCAGTTGACCGCAGATGACCGGGTTTTAGAGATCGGCACCGGCTCCGGATATCAGGCTGCGATCCTGGCACAGATCGCGTATCGGGTCTATACGGTGGAGCGGATCCACAGCCTCTACATCCGGACCCGGAAGCTCTTTGACGAGCTGGGGTATCACAACATCGTCACCCGGTTTTCGGACGGCACCTGCGGATGGCGGGAGGAGGGGCCGTTCGACGCGATCATCGTGACTGCCGGCTCTCCGCAGATTCCGGCCCCGCTGGTGGAGCAGCTCGGAGACGGGGGCCGGATGATCATTCCGGTGGGAGACGCATATTCACAGGAACTGACAAATCTGTATCGGGATCAGCACGGCATACATCAGACGGAACTCGGCGGCTGCCGGTTCGTGAAGCTGGTAGGAGACCACGGCTGGAAGGACGTCTGAAACGGAAATGGAGAAGGGATGAGCGACAGGAAAGAGACTGGAATGAACAATGGGATGAACAATGGAACCAAAAACCGAACAAAGGATCGGGTGCTGCTCTATCTGAAAGGCGTTGCAATGGGATCGGCCGATGCGGTCCCCGGGGTTTCCGGGGGAACCATCGCCTTTATTTCAGGTATCTACGAGACCCTGGTCGATGCCATCCGCTCCTTTGACAGAGATGCGGTAAAGCTCTTGGCAGGGGCCGATTTCAAAGGCTTCTGGAACCATGTCAACGGCAATTTTCTGGCGGTTCTGCTGGCCGGCATCGGCACGGCCATCCTGCTCCTCTCCCGGATCATCCTCCACTGGCTGGAGACCTATCCGGAGATGCTCTGGTCCTTCTTCTTCGGTCTGATCATAGCTTCTGCGCTCATGGTGGGGAAGAAGGTGACCCGCTGGGAGTCGGATGTGGTCTTTGCCGGAATACTCGGCGGATTTCTGGGCTACTGGATCACCGTGGCGACCCCGGCCCAGACCCCGGAGACGGCACTTTTTGTCTTCATCTCCGGGATGATCGCGATCTGCGCCATGATTCTTCCCGGGATATCGGGAAGCTTCATCCTGGTGCTGCTCTCCAAGTACGAGTATGTCCTGACAGCCGTGAGGGACTTCCACATCTCCACCATCCTGATTTTCGGAACCGGCGCGGCCGTGGGCATCCTTTCCTTTTCTCACCTGCTCCACTGGATGCTCAAACGCTTCCACGACATCACCATCGCGATGCTCACCGGTATCATGGTCGGGTCGCTGAACAAGATCTGGCCCTGGAAGAGGGCCGTGGAAACCTATACCGACGGTGAGGGAATGATCCGGCCCTTGATCTCTGAAAATGTTCTTCCCACCAACTACTTCGAACTGGTCGGCAGGCCCTCCTTTCTCTTCTGGGCTGTTCTTCTGGCCCTGTTGGGGTTCTCTCTGGTCTATTTTCTGGAGAAGTGGTCTGCCGCAGGAGAAAAGGAGCGGGTATGAGGCGCCTTTGGGTCATGGGGTTGCTGCTTCCGTCAGCTTCAATTATAGGGTACTATAAAACCGACAACATCACGCCAGCCGAATCCAGCCCAAGTGAAAGTCCCATACCGATCATGAGAATCCCGGCCAGCAGGTCGGCAGCGGCCCTGTAGCGGCGGGCCAAAGTCGATGCCCCGGTTCCCAGAATCAGCAGTCCCGGCAGGGTTCCGATGCCGAAGGCAAAGACAAGTAAAGCCCCGGCAAAAGGACTTCCTGCGGGCAGGGCTCTGGCAAATGCCGCAAAGGAGAGGCCGCAGGGAAGAAGCCCCAGCATCATCCCGAGGAGAAGCATGGCCCAGGGCTTTTCACTGGCCAGCGCTCTCCGCAGAAGAGAGCCGAAACCGGGGATTTTTCCGGGCTCGGCCCCGGACATCCAGTCCGGCTCTTTGAAGACGCCGATCCGGAAGAGCCCGAAAAAGATCAGAAATGTGGCAGCCAAGAGCGAAAATCCTACCTGAATCCGAACCATCCATGTCATGGGATCGGTCCCGGCCTTTCCGGCCGCGAAGGTGATCCCCGCGCCGATGCCGCCCAGCAGCGCACCCGCGGCAGTATAGGTGAAGATCCTTCCGCCGTGGAAGAGGAGATGGGGGAGAAGCCCTTTCCGGCTTCCTGGGAAGGCCAGAACCAAGGGGCCGCACATGCCGATGCAGTGGCCCGTGCCGAAAAGCCCAAGAAGGAACATGGGGATCAGGTCCGCCGTCTCTATTGAAAAGAATCTCAAAAACATTGCCATTTCCATCGGGATTCGGTAGAGTTGGTATTTCGTAAACCGTTGCAGCCCGGAATCATCCTTGAGCACCACAGTCAGGCCGGGATTCGGTAGAGTTGGCATTTCGGAAACCGTTGCAGCCCATCATTTCAGGGGGAGGAGGAAATTTCAATGAAAAAAAGCAGATTCCGGCAGATCCTGTGCTCTTCACTTTGTACTGTTGTGATTTCGGCATTCTTCTTTATTTTCGGCGGGGGGATTACGGCTGCCGGGTCCGGGCCTCAACCGGGAAAGATGGGGCTGGATGAAGCTGGGCGGATGCAGGTGAGCGACGGAGACCGCTGCCCGGTCTGCGCGATGAATGTGATCAAACACCCCAAGTTTGCAAGCGCTATTCAGCTCAAGGATGGCCGAACCTTCTATTTCTGCGGAACCGGGTGCATGATCCGCTCCTGGCTGCATCCGGAGGTCTTTTTGGGCGCGGAGAAAGATCAACTACAGAAGCCGGTGGTGAAGGCATATTTTACGGGAAAGGAGATGGACGCGCGGGAGGCGATATGGGTTGCGGGCTCTGATGTGATTGGGCCCATGGGGCCTGCGCTGGTTCCCTTAAAAGACGAAGCGGAACTTGAAACCTTCCGGGAGCGCCACGGTGCAAAAGCCACCTTCCGCCTTTCGGAGATGGATGATGAAAAGTGGCAGGCGATCACCGGCAAAAAGGCGGTCAAGGAAAAATGATCCGGGGTCGGTGATCAAGGGGCAATGATTTCAAATGTTTTATTGGGCTCTCCGGGATATTCTGCGGCGGCCGGTCCGCCATCTGCTGATGATCTTTGCCCTGGCCGGGCTGATGATCGCAGCCGCAGCTCCCCTGCTCTTCACCGGGGCTTTGTCGGCCGGAGCAGAAGCGCTGCTCTCCGATGCCCCTTCCATTGTTATCCGGCGGGCCGATCCCGTGGGGTGGCAGCCGATTCCCATAGAACCGGGGATCAAAGCCGCTGAATCCATTGTGGGCGTGATCCGGGTTCGGGCCCGGCGCTGGGGGGTGATCGACGGCCCAAAAAACCCCTTGGTGGTGATCGGCGACAAAGGTCTTTCCGATAATCATGCCTCTTCCCTTCCGGACGCCTTCTCCTCCGATCTTCCATCGAATTCCGATTTCCAGAGTGCCGATTTTCGGGATTTTTCCGAGCGGTTTCCCCTGACGCCGGAGACTGCGCCGCTCACCCATGAGACCGTCAGCCTCTCCTGGGTGAGGGCCGGGCAACTCTTGAATCTTCCGCTGGGAACCGCCACCGATCTCGGGATTGATGTCTACTATCCACAAGAGGTCGAGGCCGTCTGCAGGGAGCTTTCCGATGCCTTTCCCTGGCCCGTGCAGATGCTGACCCACCAGGAGATCCTCTCTCTGTTCAAAAGAAGAGCCTCCATGATGGGATCGGCTGCGCTCTTCAGCCTCATTCCTGCCCTGATAGGAATGATCCTGATGGTGATGGCGGTTCTGCAGCAGCAGGCTGCAAATGTTCGGGAGACGGGGCTGCTCAAGGCGCTGGGGTGGACCGCAAGGGATATTCTCCGCCTCTCTTTTCTGCGGATGCTCCTGGTGATCGTTCCCGCGATCCTTCTGGGAGCGGCGGGGATTGCGGCCGTTTTTTATGGCCCCGCCCCCTTTCGAAGTCTCGGCGCGCCTCTGGGGCTCTTTTTCGGATGGCACGGCGCTCTTTCCGCGCTCCCTTTTGATGCTCAGGTTGCCGGAAGCGCTTTTGCCGCTGCCGGCACATTCATTCTCCTGCCCTATATCGGAGCTTCCCTATGGAGTGCGGTGCGGGCCTCGGCCGCGGAGCCGGGGGCATTTATCGAAGGGGGCGGGGCAGGGTGAGCGGGGGGATTTTCTGCCGGGATCTGGAACTGGTGCGCCGGGGAAGCAGCGGCCAGGAGCGGACCATCTTCACAGATGTCAATGCCGATTTTCCAGCCGGGAATATCACACTTATCACAGGGCCTGCGGGGTCGGGAAAGAGCAGCCTGCTCTATATCCTGGCGGGGCTGATCCGACCAACCCGGGGGGAGGTTCTGGATGGGGAGGAGGCCGTCTCCAGATGGCTCACGCCGCATCGGGATCTTTGGCGCAAAGGTGTCGGAATCGTATTCCAGCACTTCCAGCTTTTTGCGGAGCTGACTGCTGAAAAGAATGTGATGATTCCGCTTCTGCCGAAAAAGTGGCCGTATCGGCGAATCCGGAACCGTGCAAACGAAGCGCTGGAGCGGCTTTCCGCTGGACATCTCTCGCAGATGCCGGTCCATTTTCTCTCCGGCGGAGAGCGGCAGCGGGTTGCGGTGGCCAGAGCATTGGCCGCGGACCCGGCCATCCTGCTGGCGGATGAGCCGACCGCGCACCAAGACCCGGAGGGGATGAAGATCGTGATGGATGTCTTTGCAGAAGCCCGAGATCGGGCGCGGGTGGTGGTGATTGCGGCACATGATCCCCGGATTGCCGGGATAGCGGATCGCTATTATCGGTTTATCGACGGCCGCCTGCTGCATGATCGCGGTCCGGAATCTCAGGGATGATCGCGCATCCGATCCTGATGGCCATCGGCATGGCGGACCTGTTCGGGCTCGGCCTGATCCTTTCGGCCGGATGGATCGCAGGGGATATCCTTCTTCATTGGAATTCTGATGGTCGGGATCGGCGACAGATCGCTCTGGAGGCCCGATCCGAACGGGGCGGGGCCGAAGCCCGGTGGGGGGCCGGCCTCTTTGCCTTTTCCACGCTGCTGCTGGTGATTGCCGTCACCCGGATTCTGCCGGAACTTATCCCGGGCGCGATGTGCGGAACCGGGGTCTTTCAGGCCATGCAGGGGGCCGGATTCCGGGCATTTGCCCTGCGGTTCATTACATTGCTGCTGCTTTTTCTGTGGCATCTTTTGGATCGGCTCAACCGGACATCTCGCCGGGGGCCTTTAACGGAAACCTCTGCCCGGGGGCTGCTCATCGCGCTGCCCGGAGCGGTTCTTGGAATCTTCGACACCTTCAAGGCGGTTTCGCTTCTGGATCTGGAAAGGCCGGTTGACTGCTGTGCAGCTCTTTATGACCGGTTCGGAAACGGGAATTCTCTTCCATTTTGGGAAAATATTCCTGATGCCTTCTGGATGGGGGGATTTATGGTGACGGGAATCCTTTTGATTGCTGCTGGTGTCTGGTCATTTCTCCGGCCCGGGCGTAAATCGGCGGCGCTTCTGGCCATTTTCAGCCTGATCTGGCCCTTTGCGGCCGCAGGAGCCCTCGTCCAAGTCCTTTCAGCCTACCATTATCAGGTGCTTTCCCATTCCTGCCCCTGGTGTCTCTTTCTGCCGGAGCATTGGCGGGTCGGGTTTTTCCTGTTCGGTGCGCTGCTGGGGGGGATGGCCGCAGGGCCTGCTGCGCTGCTGTCGATCATTGTTGGTCAACGATATCCCGCCATCCGTGAACCGGCCCGGATCATGAGCCGCAGAGCTTCGGCATGGGCCGTTCTCCTTTCGATCCTTTTTATCATCGGGGCATCCTTTCCCGCGCTTCTCTGGCGGCTTCGACATGGGGTCTGGATCGGCGGATAGGAAACTCTTTGTGGATCTTTGGCGCGGGCTGTGGTAAAAATATTGCTTTACCTTTTCACCTTGAAAGAGGATGGGAAAAGAGGACAGGGAAAGAAGACAGAGCAGGAATCAAACCTTTAAGGAGAGCCAATGGAACAGACAGTTCTGAAGGGTCAGGATACAGCCGATTTCGGATACCGGAAAGTTCCCAGGGATGAGAAGGTGCAGTGGGTGCTGCGCCATTTCAATACCATTGCCGGATATTACGACATCATGAACACGGTGCTGAGCTTCGGCATCCATTATCTGTGGAAGCGGACCGCTATCCGGATGATGGCGTTGAAGCCCGGGGACCGGGTGCTGGATGTCTGCGGCGGGACCGGAGACCTCTCCGTTATGGCCTTGAAGGCGATGCGGGAGAAGGGGGAGGTGGTGCTATTCGACATCAACCGGGAGATGATGCTCGCGGGCCGGCGCAAGGGCTCCAACCGGAAATACCGGCAGCAGATCGACTATCTCCAGGGAAACGCGGAGGCGATCCCCCTGCCGGACAATTCCTTTGACGCGGCCATGGTCGGCTTCGGCATCCGAAACGTCACGGACATGGAGCAGGGATTTTCCGAGATGCACCGGGTGCTAAAGCCCGGCGGAACCCTTATGTGCCTGGAGTTCTCCATTCCGACATCGCCGGTCTTCCGGTGGCTCTATGACTTCTACTCCTTCACCATCATGCCGTGGGCCGGACAGGTGCTGGTGGGCTCCCGGCAGGCCTATACCTATCTGCCCGAGTCGATCCGGCTCTTTCCCATGCCGGATGAACTCTCGGCCATCCTCGAGGGGATCGGCTTCGAGAAGATGACCTACCGAAGGCTCACCAACGGCATCGCGGTGGCCCATGTGGGGAAGAAGAAGTAGGCTTTTTTTAAATACTCAAGGCGATGACCACCACGATGAAGATGGAGAGCGGATAGTAGCTGGCCCGGTTGAAGAGCGCCATCGCCCGCTCCGGAGAGGGGCGGTTGAAGAGCTGAAGCCCCGGAAAGATGAGCAGGCAGAGGCCGACGCCCACCGCGATGGTCACATAGAGCGCACCGAAATTTCCCGGCGAGAGAGCCACCAGCGGAATGCTCAACGCCAAAGATGCAATCAGGCATCCCAGAATGATCTTTACGGCCCCATCCGCGCCGAACCGCACTGGAATGGTTCTGGCCCCGAACCGCTGATCCTCCTCCAGATCGGCCCAGTCATTGGGAACATTCTGCCCCCCGATTTCCCAGGCAAAGAGCCAGAGGAAGAGGATGGCAAGATAGAAGATCGACGGGTCCGGATCCACGGCATAGACCGCGGCCATTGTCCCTGCGGTCTTGACCACCCCGCTGACCAGAGTTCTCAGGTAGCTCACCTGCAGCATCAGGCAGTAGAAAACCTCCAAAGCTGCCGCGGCCACAAAGATGAGCATGGAGACCGGGTTGAGCAGATACGCGCCGATAAACGCGGCCCCGGCCCACCCCACAGCCCAGATCAGCCCCTCTGCAAAGCTCAGATACCCTTGGGCCATCGGGTGCCGGATCAATACCGCATCGAGATCGCTCTGGGGCCGTTCAAAAGCCCCCTGCCGAGCCTTCTCCCGGTCAGTCTGGTAATCGACCACGTCGTTTAAAGCATATACCGCGGTATATCCGGCAAAGACCGTAAAAATCCCCAGAAGAATCACCCGAAGCGGCGGAAATTCCCCCAGCCAGAGCAGCGCGCCCAGTGCCGGCGTCGTCATGTCGATGAGTCCGTGGGGAGTCCTGGAAAGGGCCCCGTAAAGCTTCAGCCGAGAAAGCCCCCGATATGTGGGCGCGCCTGTTTGAATGCGAATAGTACTCAAATCGATCCTGTTCTGCTAGTCGTTAATGCCGGATCGGGCCGGCTTTTCTAAAAAGGACGAAAAAGTGGACGGAGTGGACGGAGTGGACAGAGTGGAGCCTGAAACTCCAAGACCTTTGCCGGGATCTTCATTTCCCAAATCCACTTTCGTCCTTTTGTCCCTTGGTCCTTTATGTCCTTTGCGTCCTTTTGGTCCTTTGTCCTTTTACCCGGTCACGAGAAGAATCGCCTTAACCGGACAGACCGCCGCACACTCCGCGCACTCTTCACAGGAGATCTCTTCATTGGGCAATCCCCCGTAAAAACTGACAGTCATATCAATCCCCCGCCCGGCAAAGGTCAACAGAGACTGCCCCTTTACCCGTTCACAGGTATGCAGACACTTCCCGCAGAGCACACACCGGTTCGGGTAATACTCAAAGCAGGGCTGCAGCGCCTCCAGATCCTTCTCTTTGAGCCGCGGGTTCAAATCCTTGGATTTCAAAGGAACCTTCAGGAATTTGGCCATCTCCTGCAGAGGACACTGCCGGTTTGCGGGGCAGACCTTGCACTCCACCTTATGCGCCGAAAGAAAGAACTTCAAAGCGGTCCGCTGAAGGCTTCGAACCTCCACGGTATCGGTCTTCACTGCCATCCCCGAAGCCACCGAAACCGTACATGAAGGCACAGGCCCCGCCTTTCCTTCAACTTCGACATAGCAGAGCCGGCAGGAGGCATGGGGCGGGTCCAGCCATTCCATAAAACAGAGATGGGGAATATAGATATCGTTTTCCAGGCAGACCGAAAGGAGATTTCTGCCCGGTTCGGTCTCGATGGATAGGCCGTCCACAGTGATGATAGCCATGATTTACGATGATTCCTTTTTGGACTCGGTTCGGGTTTCCGGGGGCCTTTCGATCACAGGCGCAAGATGAGGCGGAGAGACCTTCTTCACCGCATCATACTCCGGGGGGCAGGCCACCACGCACTCCCCGCACTTGACGCAGAGTTCCTGGTCGATCCCCTTTTTCCGGGTCCGGGTGGTGAAGACCGCATCCACAGGGCAGACCCCCACACAGGCGTCACACCCCCGGGCGCATTTCTCCAAGTCGATGTAAAACGCGATCAGGGGCCTGCACATCATCCCGGGGCAGCGCTTCTCATGGATATGGGCATCATAATCCTCCTTGAAATACTGCAGGGAAGTCAGCACCGGATTGGGTGCGGTTCTTCCCAGTCCGCAGAGGGAGCCCTTTACGATCTCTCGGCTCAACAGCTCCAACTGCTCCGCGTCCCCCTCCTTCCCCTCTCCTTCGGTGATCCGCTCTAAAATCTCCAGAAGATGATGAGTCCCGATCCGGCAGAAGGTGCATTTGCCGCAGGACTCCTTCTGGGTGAAATCGAGAAAGAAGCGGGAGACATCGGCCACGCAGGTATCCTCGTCCATCACCACCATGCCGCCCGAGCCCATCATGGCCCCGGCTTGGATCAGGGAATCGAAGTCGATCGGGGTATCGAGAAATTCCTCGGGCAAACATCCGCCCGAGGGCCCGCCGATCTGAACCGCCTTGAACTTCTTCTTCTTTGCAATCCCGCCGCAGACCTCGAAGATCAGGCTCCGCAGGGTCACGCCCGTGGGGATCTCCACCAGACCCGGGTGGTTCACGTCCCCCACCACCGAGAAGATCGCGGTGCCGGGGCTGTTCTCCGTGCCGATACTCTTGAACCAGTCCGCGCCCTTTTCGATGATGGGCGGAACCGTGGCCAGAGTCTTGACGTTGTTGATGACCGTCGGCTTTCCTCCAAGCCCCTTTTCCGACGGATAGGGGGGACGGTGAATCGGCATCCCCCGATGGCCCTCCATAGAACGGATCAGCGCAGTCTCCTCTCCGCAGACAAACGCGCCTGAGCCCTGAAAGACCTCCACTTCCAGGGAAAAATCGCTTCCCAGAATCTTCTCCCCCAGAAGACCCGCCTCTTTTGCCTGCTCGATGGCCTGGGTGATGATCTTCACGGCCAGAGGATATTCGGCCCTCACATAGAAGACGGCCTTTTGCGCGCCCACCGCATATGCGCAGATGGCCAGCCCCTCCAGGGCCTGATGGGGATTGCTCTCCAGAAGAGTCCGGTCCATATATGCCCCCGGGTCCCCCTCGTCCGCGTTGCAGATGACGACCTTCTCCTCTCCTTGTGCCTCCCTCGCCAGGCGCCATTTCCGGCCCGTGGGAAATCCCGCACCGCCCCGGCCCCGGAGCCGCGCATCTTCAATGGTATCGATCACCGCATCCGGAGAACCTTCCAGGGCCTGTGCAAATCCCCCATATCCCCCCTCCGCGATATACTCCTCGATCCGCTCCGGGTCTATCTTTCCGCATTTTTCCATCACCAACCGCTTCTCCTTGTTGAACCGGGGAAACTCAGTGACGGAGGGGATCATCTCGTTTTCAACGGTGGCCCCGTAAACATGCTCGAACCGGGGATCTCCTTCGGCCAGAAAGAGCTTGGTGAGCATCTTGGCCTTGCCCGGCGTCACCTCGTGGTAGAAGATGGGGGGAAAGCCCGATTCAGGATAGTCGATGATGACCCAGGGCTCCGCGTAGCAGTGGCCGATGCAGCCCACCGGGTGGATCTCGGCCTCGAGCCCCTGTGCCGCGACCGCCTCCTCGAACGCGGCTTTGGTCTCCAGCGCGCCGGACGCGATCCCGCAGGTGGCCATGCCGATGTGGATTTTGGGAACGGTTCTTCCTGCGGCTGCAGCCTTCTCCGTCCCGGCCTTTTCCGCAATCTCCGCAAACCGCTGCCGGATCGTTTCAGGACTGCTCATTTTTCTCCTTCTCCTTCTCCCGTTCCGCCATCTCCTTATGGATCTGGATGCGCATCAGAAGCCCCTCCACCTTGCTGGGGGCCATATGGCCGTGGATCGTCTCCCCAACGACGGCCACCGGGGCCAATGCACAGCATCCCACACAGGCAACCCGCTCCAGGCTGAACTCCCGATCGTCGGAAGTCTGCCCCTCCTTTATCCCCAGCTTTCGCTCGAAGTTCTCCAGGATCACATCGGCCGCGCGCACATGGCAGGCCGTTCCCAGGCAGACCTTGATCGGGTTCTTTCCGGGCGGATGGAACCGGAACTGGTTGTAGAAAGTGGCCACCCCGTAGACCTCGGATGAGGGGATCTCCATATGCTCGGCCACCTTTCGGATCGAGTCCGGCGGAAGGTACTGATGCCGTTGCTGAATCATCTGCAGAATGGGGATCAGACTTCCCCGATTCTGGTCATAATCCTTCAACTGCTCCCCGATATCCTCGAGGATGGCCGCTTCTTGGGCCTGTATCGTCTCATCCATAGTATCTGTATTTTTTCATCTTTGCCGCGTTCTCTATTCAGATTTTTTCCAGTGCGCCGTATGCGGCCTGAATCCGGTCCCGAAGCAGAAAGCAGAAGCGCTCCATCACCTTCAGACCCAGATCCGAGGTATTCACCATAAGATTTCGAAGCTCGGACCCTTTCATGCTCACCAGGGTCGTCGGCTTCTGGCAGGTGGCGCTGGACATGAGTTTATGGGGTTCCCCCAGCAGGGTGGACCAGCAACCGAGTACCCGGCCCCGGCCCAGGATCTCGATCACCACCCGGCCCTTTCGGAGCCCCATGTCCAGAGCCCGCTCCAGGGAGATATGCCCCTGGTGGATGATGAAGAGGCGGTTTCCCAGATCCCCCTGGGCAAAGACCGTCTCCCCGGTCTCGTAGGACTCCCATTTGCAGAGTTGGGCTACCTTTTCGATATGCTCCCGCGCCATTCCCTGGAAGAACTCTGATTCTTCCAGCACGTTTTCGATTTCCCGACGGTCCATACAATATCCCCCTGCGCTTATCAATCCTATTCTATCAGGCCGGTTCCATCAGGCCGGCTCGTCAAACCGGCACGAAAGCACCACCATATCCTCGTCAAAGGAGGTTCTCACCTTGTAGGGCAGGGTCTTGAAGAGGCGGATCATCCCCTGGTTCTGGGGTGAAGTGTAGGCCATCAAACCGGCAATCCCGTTCTCCCGGGCCGCTTCGGCCAGCTTCTTCATCAGAATCTTGCCGATCTTCTTCCCCTGAAATTCCCGGCTCACGGAGAAGGCCACCTCAGCCATGTTTCTTGCCGGGTCAAGCAGATACTGCCCCACCCCGACCACCTTGCCGAAGCCGAACTCGCCCACGATGGCAACGATGGTTAGATCCTTTTGATAATCGATCTGGAGAATATCTTCAAGATCATCCCGCAGAAAACTCGTCTTTTCATGGAAAAACCGGCGCACCACATCATCCTTGTCCAGGTTGTAGAAGTGCTCCTGAATCCGCCGCTCGTCCACGGGCTTGATTGGCCGGATCGTCACCTCCTCGTCGTCGATGACCTGAATCTCCTCCAGCCGCGCGGGATAGATCCCGTGGATCGACTCCTTGAGAGTCCGCTCGACCCCCAGAAGCCCCATCTCCTTGGCCGTATTGAACAGCTCCTCCCGGAAATCGGGGTGTGCGATGCTGATCATGGCCATTGCCCGCTCCTGAAGGCTCTTGCCGAAGAGATTGACCGCGCCGTATTCGGTCACCACATGGTGGACATCGCTGCGGGTCACCACCACGGCCGTGTCATTGAGCATGGGCACGATCCGGCTCTGCTTGCCGTCTGCGGTGGTGGAGGTGAGCATCAGAATCGACTTTCCCCCCGGAGATTGTGCCGACCCCCGGACAAAGTCGAGCATGCCCGTCACCCCGGAAAAGTGGTTGTGAGGGAGCGCGTCCGCGGCCACCTGACCCGTCAAGTCCATGGCCATCGCGACATTCATGGAGACCATCTTGTTGTGGCGCGCGATGATCCCCGGATCATTGACGTAATCGGACGGGTGGAAGTCGATCGAGGGGTTGTCGTGGAGGTATTCGTAGAGCAAGTCGGAGCCGATCGCGGCCGAGGCCACCAGCTTTCCTTCGTTGAAACCCTTCTTCCAGTTGGTGATCACCCCCCGGGCCACAAGATGCATCATGTCATCGGTCAGGTACTGGGCATGCACTCCCAGATCGTTCTTCTCCGAAAGGGCCAACAGTGTGGCCTGTGAGGTTGTCCCGAGGCTGATCTGGATGGTGGAGCCGTCATCCACAAATCGGGCGATCAATCGTCCGATCTGGTTGGCGCTCTCCAGCTCGGGAAGTTTATCGACCGAGATGATATCCTCCTCGTGCTCCACAATCACATGCACATCATTGACATGGATGAAGCTCTGGCCCAGCACCCGGGGCATCTTCGGGTTGACCTGCGCGATGAGCAGATCCGCGGATAGCGCGGCCGCAAGCGTAATATCCACCGATACCCCCAGACTCATCCAGCCGAAATCATCCGGCGGCGTCACCTGGATCAGGGCCACATGAATGGGAAGCATCCGGCTTTTGAAGAGCCGGGGGATGGCCGACAGGTTCAGAGGCGTGATGAACCGCTTGTTCTCGGCCAGCCGTTTGGCCGCGGCCGATCCCGCATAGAAGGAGCGGATGTTCAAGGTCTTGGACTGGCTCTTGTTGGCCATCAGGGTGAGGGGTGCGCTCTCCAGCGCCAGCAGGCGGACGATCTCCAGATCCGTATGGAAAAGAGAGGTCTCGGAGAGGGCCTTTACCAGATACTGCGGCTCTCCGCAGGAGGAACCAATAAAGAGGCGCTTTCCGGGGCGGATCAGGCGCATGGCCTCCTCCACGGTGCGCTGCTTCTCTACATAATTGTCGGCCCAATAGCTTCTTGCCACCATTGTCGGGATTCCTTATGTGGATGGTTTCGTATTCATGTTTTTGTAATGGATATCATAGGATATCCGAATTCTATGGTATCGCATCGGGCTCATGGAATCAAGTGGAAGCCGACGTTGGCAGTGAAAAGGGAAAGGAAAGCGGCCCCGGCATTCAACGAAACCGATACATGGCCCATGGCCGTTGCCGTTGCCGTTGCCGTTGCCGTTGAAGAATTACAGGGCTCGGCTGATCTTCTCGGCATTCGCCTTGATTTTATCCATATCCCCAGGCATGAGTTTCCAGGCAGTCATGGGCAGATCGGGACCGCCCGGCTGGTGGGGAATCAGATGAAAATGGTAGTGCATCACCACCTGGTTGACGCTCTTCCCGTTGAGCTGAACACAGGCCACCCCGTCGGCCCCCAGCCCCTTTTTCATGGCCCCGGCCACCTTTTTGGATGCCGCATGGATCGCACTCAGATCGGCCTCGGGAATCTCCCAGAGGTTTTCCGAATGGCGTTTGGGGATGATCAGGGTATGCCCCTCTAAAATCGGATTGATGTCGGCAAACGCGTAAACCTTTTCATCCTCATAGATTCTGGTACTCGGAATCTCCCCCTTGATGATCTTGCAGAAGATGCAGCCCTCCATGTTTTCTCCCTCCTTATTTACTCCTCTATCAGGTTGTAGTGCTTTTTCACCGGCTCCACGATCTCCCAGACGCAGGAGAGATCCTTGGGAAAGGTGACGAAATCCCCCTTGCCGAACTCGACCCGCTCTCCGGCTTCGGTCTCTACGACCACCTTTCCCTCCAGCAGGTAGCACTCCTCTCCCGCGTCATAGTACCAGTCGAACTTGGAGGCATCCTTCTCCCAGATGGGCCAGCTCTTCACCCCCCGGCTTTCCAGCAATTCGCTGTCGGGCTTCTTCACTTCGATCTTCATGGCTTTTGCCCCCTATGCGCCGAATTTATCGATCCGCAGCCCATTGGCCAGTGCGATGGGCATGATGTTCGTGGCTGGAAACATGGGCCCCAGCCCTCCGTTCATGCAGGCCCGCTCCCCGAATTCGGCCACCCGGTCCCGCCGGCAGTATTTGGACCAGACCAGTGTCGGCACCGGATGCCAGCCATGGTTGCTGATATAAGCGGGCGTGGAATGATCCCCGGTAACCACCACCACATCCGGGTTGAGCTTTAAAATCTCCGGCAGCTTCTCATCCAGCTCCTCGATCAGCTTCACCTTCAGGTCATAGTTGCCGTCCTCGCCGGCAGAGTCGATCTTCTTGACATGGAAGTAGAAGAAATCATAGTCGTTCCAGTGCTTCTTCAATGTCGCGATCTCATCATCCAGGCTCTCCCCGGTCCCAAGCACCTCCATCCCCACGAGCTTTGCCACCCCTTTGTACATGGGATATGCGGCCACTGCCGCGGCCTTCAGCCCGAAGACCTCCGGAAACAGGGGCCAGTCGGGACGGCGGGAAAAGCCCCGCATCAGCACCATATTGGCCGGAGACTCCCCTTTGAGCTTCTCCTTTGCCTTTTCGATGAACTCGGCCACCACCTTTGCCGTCTTTTCCGCATCCGGCTTCAGAGCCCGGGGCGGCAGCGGCAGGCGTCCGGTCTTCTGTGGGTCCGTATCGGCCAGCTCACCAAAGAGCCCCTCCCCCCGGAAGACCGTCAGAAACCGGTACTCCTTGACCGGCTGAATAAAGAACTCGGCATCGGAAAGTTTGATATCCTTCAACTTGTCACAGAGTTCGGCACACTTCTCCGTGGGAATCCGGCCCGCCCTCCGGTCCGTGACCTTGCCCTCGCTGTCAACGGTGCAGAAATTGCCCCGGGATGCCACATCGCCGTCTTTAAGATCGAAGTTGATCCCCAGCGCCGAAAGCACCCCCCGGCCCACCTGGTACCGGAGCGGATCATAGCCGAAGATGGACAGATGGGCCGGCCCGCTGCCGGGGGTGATGCCCGGAGCCACCGGATCATGGAGCCCGCAGATGCCCTCCTTTGCCAGTTTATCCAGGTTGGGCGTCTTTGCATACTCCAGCTCGGTGAAGTCCTGGGCATCCGTGGGCAGCCCTCCCAGGCCGTCCATCACCAGCAGCAGAATTTTGGTGTCCGAAGGCTTTACAAGATTTTTCAGAATATCGAAATCCATCTCACTCCCCCTTAAATTGTAATAAAGCCGGTTCTTAGTATTTTCCTTCCATTTCACCCGTTACTTTCCGCAATTATACAGATCCATCAGGAATTTGGCCAATCTTTTTTCTTTGAAAAACCCCTGCAGGGCCGCTATGATGAGAGGAGATTTACCATAACAGGAGCTAAAGATCGGAGAGTCTGTCTTTAAATTTCAAAGAGCCAATCTTTAAATAAGGAGCGTTTCATGCTGCCCGAGTACTTTGAATTTTCACTGCCCACAAGAGTTATCTACGGCATCGGCCTTCTGGAGAACCCTCAAGCCCTGGGGCAGGCCCTGAAGCCCTTCGGCTCCCGGAAAGCGATGCTGGTAACCGATGCGGAGCTGACCAGTGCCGGAGTTTCCGAAACGGTGAGGAGCCATTTCTCGGCAACGGAGATCCGTATCGTCTGCACCTTCGACAACATCCCGGCCGCCCCGACCACAGAGACTGTTACAGCCTGTGCTGAATCGGCCAAAGAGAACGACTGCGACATGATCATCGCGGCCGGCGGCGGAAACGTCATCGACACAGCCAAGGCCGCCAACATCCTCATCGTGAAGGGGGGCGAGCTTCGGGATCATATGGGAGCATATCTCCTCGACCCCGAGGAAAGCCTTCTCCCCTTTCTGGTGATCCCCACCACCGCGGGCACGGGCGCTGAAGTGACCCGCCTGGCCATGATTACGGATACGGAAAAGAGCCAGAAGCTTCCCTTTACCGAAACCCATTTTCTGCCCAAGCTTGCGATTTTAGACCCGAAGATGACGACCCACATGTCGAAGATCGAGACGGCCGCCTCGGGCATGGACGCGCTGACCCATGCCATCGAAGCCTATGTGGACCGGGAATGGTCCCCGCCGTCCGACGCGCTGGCCCTCCACGCGGTCCGGCTGATTGCGGAAAACATCCTTGCCGCGTGCGCCCATCCTGATGACCTGGAGGCCCGGGGCGGAATGCTGGTCGGCAGCTTTCTGGCCGGAGCTGCATTCTCCCATTCAATGGTCGGCATGGCCCACGCGATGGCCCACGCCCTGGAGGAGATCTATAAAATTCCCCACGGCATCGCGAATGCGCTGCTGCTGCCCGAGGTGATGGAGTACAACTTCGACGCCTGCACCGATCGGTATGCGGACATCGCGCTGGCCCTGGGGCTCGATTATCCGCAGTGGATCAGCATGAGCCGGAGCCTGATAAAGTCGGCCGGATTCGGCTGGCCCCTGCCGGAAAAGGGCCCGGTCCAGTGGCTGAAGCAGCGGGCCCATACCGCACGCAACCGCGCGGCAAAGGCCGTGGGAAACCTTAATTTCATCGACACCTGGACCCGAAAGCAGGCCGCGAAGTTCGGGGCCGAGCGTATCCGGGTGCTCAACCAGCAGCTTGCTTATCTGACAGAGATGCCCCTGAACCTAAAGGGGGCCGGCATCGACGACAAATTCGAAAAAATCGAAGATGTAGCGGCTGCCGCAATGGAAGACGGCGCCATGCTCTACAACCCGGTCTCCCCGGACCGGGAGGATGTCATCCGGATGCTGAAAACCCTCTATGACAGGGATGCCACGCCTCTGCCGGTGGATCCGGATGACCTGCGTCCGAGGCGGGCTGGTGGTACGCCGAAGGAGATGGAGAACGTCTTTGATGACGAGGAGATGGTCTATGATGTGCTGGGAGATTTCTTCGAGCGGCTCAAGCAGGAGACTGATGTTGAACGGGCCCTCTTCAGAACCGATCTTTGCGTCCAATTTGTTCTTACGGACCCGAATGGAGTGATCACTATCGATGCCCGGGAAGACGAGGTCCAGATCCACCGGGGCGCATTCACCGGAACCCCGGAAGTGACCCTGACCATGAGCGCGGACTACGCTCACCGGTTCTGGCACGGGAAGGCCAACCTGTTGACCGCGCTCCCCCGCCGGCAGGTGAAGGCCAAAGGAAACCTGCCAAAGCTCCTTCGGATGCTGCCGGTTCTGCGGCCGGCATTTGACCGGTATCCGCAGTATCTCCGGGAGAAGGGGCTGGGACATATGGTGATGGAATAGCAGGAAATGAAAGATGATGAGAATTAAAAAATGAAGAAGGAAGAATTCAACAATCCAGAATTCGACAATGAAGAAGGCAAGCCCGTCCGGTTTTCATCGGATGGGCTTCTGCTGTCCGGTGTGCTTCATCTTCCGGAAGGAAAAATCCGTGCCGGAGTGATTGGCTGCCACGGCCTGTTCAGCGACAAGAATTCTCTGAAGCAGATAGCGCTGGCAAAAGAGACTGGTCAAAGGGGGATTGCCTATCTCCGGTTCGATCACCGAGGATGCGGAGAAAGCCAGGGAAATTTTTCTCAAGTAACCGATCTGGAGAGTCGGAGCCGGGATCTGGATGCCGCGGCCGATTTTCTTCTCCGGGAGGTCATAAAAAAGGATGTTCCTCTGGGGCTTTTCGGCAGCAGCATGGGCGGGGCCGTCTGTCTCAATCGTGCCCGATCCCTGAATGCCGCCGCGACAGTGACACTGGCCGCACCAATCCGCATCGAGAGCAGCGGACAGGCCATGCGGGCCATCGAAAATTCCCCTTCCCCTTTTCCCTTGGATTCCGCCTTTTACCAGCGGAATCTAACCTTTGATCTGGGGGAAAAAGTATCAGGCATCTCAAAGATTCTGATCCTGCACGGAGAAGATGACCTGGTAATCCCCGCGTCCGATGCAGAAGAGATATATTCTCTGGCCCGTGAACCTAGAGAGCTGCTCCTTTTTCCGGGCGGGGACCACCCCCTGAGCGACCCCGCGCACCAGAAGCGATTCATGGAAAGGGCCGTCCAATGGCTTGAAAGTCATCTGGCCGGAGCCCTTTCCTCAATTTAACCCCGGTCCATCGGGTCCATCCAAGTCCATCCGGTCCATAAAAACCCGATCAGGCCGTCTCCTCTTCCTCTTCCACCGGAACCGGAATCGTCACAACCGGAATATCTGTGTTCTTCACCACCCGATCCGCGACGCTGCCGAACCCGAAACGCCCCCGCTGCCCCCTGGTGGCCATGACGATCATATCCACCTTCTCCTTATGGGCCACCTTCAGGATCTCCTCAGCCGGATCCCCCGAAGAGATATGCTTGATATAAAGCGGACATCCCTCCAGATGATTCTTGCAGATCTTCTCCAGATGCTCCTCGGCCTTTTTATGCTCCCACTCCTTCACCTCCTCCAGGTGTTTCCGGTTGAACTCCCCGTACCAGGGGCCGTGTTCGGCAATCTCCTGCATCACATAGATCACATGGACTTCGGTATCGTACTTCTCCATCAATGAAGTCACATACGGCAGCGCGTGAGCCGCATTATTGGAAAAATCGGTGGGCCAGAGCAGTTTTTTTACATTCATATGGTCCTCCTTATGGGTAGCGGGATAGACAAAGGCCTGATGCCGTTCAAAGCAGTTCCTCTTCAGACCTGATTCAGCCCCGATCCTTGAAGGATCGAAGCTCCTCCTCGTGATATTCCTCCTGCTGAACCGTCAGGTCCAGGTTGATCATCAGCCCCTCATGCTTCCGGAACTCCCCGTCATTTTTCAGCTTCAGATGGCGCATTCTCGCGGTATGCACATCGGAGATCGCCTTTTCAATGGCCGACTTCAGATCCTGTGCCGGGTCGATCTTCCCCGATTCGAACTTCGGCGTCCCCCCATCTTCAGCCACATCTTCTGCAAAGTGCGCCAACTGTTTCATCTTGGCCATAGCCTGATCCATCATCTCCCAGCCGATGGTTCCCTCCTGGCTCTGAAACCGCCATGAAGCCGCCATATGGCGGAGCATCTCCGTATATTTATCCACCACCTCGTTCTGCAGGGTATCGATCAGACTTTTTGGAAGCTCCCCGTCCCCCTGTGGCAGCCCCTTCTTCTCCTCACCCTTCAATTTCTTCAGCTTCCGGGCAAACTTCTTTGCATGAACCGCAGACTCCCACCCCTCCCGCTGCAGCACTCGCCGGATTTGCGGATCATCCACCTTCTCCGCCTCCTCTTTATAGTGCGGAATCAGCTTCTCCTCATACGCGATGTAGGAGTGCAGCAGCGTCTCCCGGCTGCTCGGATCATGGGGATAGGGATTCGGCGTCAGGACGATCTCGCCCCCCAGCCTTCCGATGATCATCCCGAGCCAGTGCATGTGCCACATCTCCTCCCGGGAGATCGAAATAAGACTCGACCCCAGCGGCGTATCCTCCCCCTCCATCCACCCATGCACCAGATAACGGATGATGGCAGCATGTTCATCGGCCAGATCATTGTTGAGCATTGCAATCAGGGCATCTTTTTCCATTCTTTTTCTCTCCTTTTCCTCAGTTGTCTGTTTCCGGATTCCCCAAATCCTTTACAGGATAATAGATTTTCGACGAAAAGAAAATGGGGTGAAGCTTGTATTTTTTGATCCGGAAATTTTTCTCACAAGGGTCAAATTCTGTAAAACCGGTCAGGAGGATTTTATTTTATGATATTCCATTTTTTTCTTGCCATCCCTTATTCTTTTTGATATATAAAAAGCTTGTCTATGGTGGGTGTAGCTCAGTTGGTAGAGCACCAGGTTGTGGCCCTGGTGGCCGTGGGTTCAAGTCCCATCACTCACCCCATAAATACAATCCGCGCCCGTAGCTCAGTTGGATAGAGCGCCGGACTTCGAATCCGTAGGCCGGGGGTTCGAATCCCTCCGGGCGTACCAAGAATATCAAGGGGTTAGCCGAGTTCTCGGTTAGCCCCTTTTTTTTGGGTGCAGAAAAAATATCCCGCATCTATAAGGTATGGAAATGGCCAAAACCGAGTCGCCGCCTTTTTTAATGCCAATGGTGAGAATGCAAAGAGGCCGCTCCTTTTGCAGAAACGACCTCTTCAATCTCTGACCGGCTCTGACCGGAAAAGGGATGTACCCTCATCCGGTTTTTCCATCAGCCGTTAAAAATCTATCAGCGTTTAAAAAGCTATTCCACCATCTCGAAGACCGCAGCAGCTCCCATACCACCGCCGATGCACATGGACTCGACGCCATACTTGACGCCTTTAGCCTGCATGTTGGCCAGCAGCGTGGCACAGAGCTTCGCGCCGGTGCATCCCAGGGGATGGCCCAGCGCGATCGCGCCGCCGTGGATGTTGACCTTCTCCATGTCGATGCCCAATTCCCGGATGCAGTAGAGGGCCTGGGACGCAAAGGCTTCGTTGATCTCGAAGAGGCCGATGTCGTTGATGCTCAGTCCGGCCATCTCCAGGGCCTTGGGGATGGCATATCTCGGCCCGACACCCATCTCGTCAGCCCTGCATCCGACCACCGCGTATGCCTTGATCTTTGCAATGGGCTTGATCCCAAGCTTCTTGACCATATCCCCGCTCATCAGAACTGCCGCGGCCGCGCCGTCTGTGGTCTGGGAGGAGTTGCCCGCGGTCACGGAGCCCCCTGCGGCAAAGACCGGGTTGAGCTTGTTGAGCCCCTCCACCGTTGTGGTGGGCCTGATCCCGTCGTCAAAGTCCTGGAGGAAGGTCTCTTTTTTGAATGTCCCGTCCGGGTTCTGAATGAACTTGACCGCGGGGGTGGGGACGATCTCGGTATAGAGCTTCTCCTTCATGGCCTTTGCGGCCTTCATCTGGGAGTTGTAGGCAAACTCGTCCTGATCCTCGCGGGAGATCTTGTATCGCTGGGCCACGTTCTCCGCGGTGATCCCCATCGAGGTGTAGAGATCCGCGTTCAGTTTCGTGTATTCGGGATGAGGGCGGGGCAGGTTGCCGCCCATGGGGACGTAGGTCATCGACTCCACGCCGCCGCCGATCGCGATGTCGGACCAGCCGGCCATGATCCGCATGGCGCTGATCGAGATGGCCTCGATTCCAGAAGAGCAGAACCGGTTGACGGTTGCGCCCGGCACGGCCTCGGGAAAGCCCGCGATCTGGGAGACGATCCGGCCGATGTTGAGCCCCTGTTCGGCCTCGGGAAAGGAGCAGCCGATCATGATGTCGCTGACATCCTTCTTCTCGAGATTGGGGGTCCGCTCCACGGCCGCGTTCAGGATGTGGGAGAGCAGATCCTCGGGCCGAGTGTCTTTGAACGCACCCTTTGACCTGCGGCAGCCGGGGGTTCTGAGTGATGTGACGATATATGCGTCTTGCATGGTATTTTTATCCTCCTTGGTATCCGTTTTCGGATAGATGGATCGAAAAAAGGCCTCTAAAAAGGGCTTTCGACCTAGTTGCGAAGGGGCTTTCCGGTGGTGAGCATCTGCTCCACCCGGGCCTGGGTCTTCTCCTGCTTCCAGAAATCGATGAAGGCCTCCCGCTCCAGGGCAAGGATGGTCTCCTCATCCACATAGCCGTCGGTGCGGGCATCACCGCCCGACAGGACGTAGGCGATTCGTTTGGCCAGAAACGCGTCGTATTCGGTGATCAGCCGGCCCGACAGCATGTTGAAGATTTCCGCGTTGATCATCCCCTGAGCCGCCTCGCCCAGGACCTTGATCTTCCGCTTCACCGGCGGAGCATACCCCTCATCGGCCATCTTCAGGACCTCTTTCTTGGCCTCTCCGATGAGATAATCCCGGTTGAAGATGATCCGGTCGTTGGGGCCCAAAAAGCCGTTGGCCCTCGCGTCTGCTGCCGAGGTGGAGACCTTGGCCATCGCGATGTTCATGAAGGCCGGGGTGAAGAATTTGGCCAGATCCGAGCCCTTGACCGCCTCGGGCAGGGTGCTGATGAATTTCTTCCAGAGGTTTAAGCATCCGCCGCCTGCGGGCAGAAGCCCCACGCCGATCTCCACCAATCCCATGAAGAGATCCGCATGGGCCACGATCTTGTCGGCCGTGCCGAGGCAGACCTCGCATCCGCCGCCCAAAGTCAGACCAAAGGGGGCCGCGACCACGGGAAAGTGTGCATAACGGGCCCGCTGCATCCCTTCTTGAGCCTGCTTCAGAAACGCATCGATCTCCGCGAACTTTCCTTCTTTGGCAAGAGATCCCATGTAGAAGAGATCCCCGCCGGCCGAGAATGCCCCCGGCATGCCGCCGGCCTGGTTGCCGATCACGAGGCCGATCGCATTCTTCTCCACATACTCCACGGACTCGCCCATGAAGTCGACGATCTCCTTGTTGATCGCGTTCATCTTGGTGTGGAACTCGCAGCAGAGTACACCGTCGCCCAGGTCGATGAGGGAGGCCGATTTGCAGGACTTGACGGTCTTGCCTGCGGCCTTGAGTGCGGGGAGGGAGACTATCTTGTCGCTCACCTGCTTCTCTTTGTAGGATTCGGACTCGAAATCGTAGAAAAGTTCCCGTCCGTTTTCGGTCTTGTAGAAGGTCTCGTTTCCATTGGCCAGCATCTTCTTGACCTTACCGGGAACATCGAAGCCATCCTTTTCCATCTTCTCGACCGATTTTTTCACGCCGATGGCATCCCAGCTCTCAAAGGGCCCCATCTCGAAGTTGTAGCCCCACTTCATCGCGTTGTCGATCTCAACTATAGTATCGGATATCTCGGGAATCCGGTTCGCGGAATAGATGAGCCAGGAGGCCGTCACCTTCCAGGAAAAGACCGCGCCCTTGTCCTCTCCGTAGATGATGGCCTGCATCTTTTCGGGCAGGGATTTGGCCTTTTTGGCCGCGGCCAGGCTGGGAAATTCGGCCTTGCCGTACTCCTCATATTCCAAGGTCTCGGGGTTGATTACCTTCCGGATCTTTTTCCACTCAGGGGTCAGGTCGGTCTTGTAGAAGCCGGCCCCGGCCTTTTTCCCCAGCAGCTTCTTGTCGATCATGCTCTTTACGAACTCGGGGACCACGAAGCTCTCCCGCTGCTCATCGTCCGGAACCATGTCATAGGTGTTCTTGGCAACATGGTACATGGTGTCCAGACCCACCAGATCCGAGGTCTTGAACATCGCGGTCTTGGGCCGGCCCAGCGGCGGGCCGAAGAGCGCATCCACCTCGGGGATGGTCAGCCCCTCCTCCAGCATCACCTGCATGGCCTTGACGATCCCCTGAATACCGATCCGGTTGCCCACGAAGTTGGGGGTGTCCTTGGCCCAGACAATCCCCTTGCCCAGAATCCGCTCGCCAAAGTCGGCCATGAATTCCAGCACCTCGGGAAGGGTCTCCTGGCCCGGGATGATCTCTAAAAGCTTCATGTAGCGGACCGGGTTGAAGAAGTGGGTTCCCAGAAAGTGCTGCCGGAAGCCGTCGCTCAATCCCTCGGACATCGCCTTCAGCGGAATCCCGGAGGTATTTGTGGAGACGACCGCGTTCTCGTGCCGGACCGGCTCGATCCGCTTCAAAAGATCTTGCTTGATTTTCAGGTTCTCCACCACCACTTCCACGATCCAGTCGCAATCTTTTAAGGTGTCGAAGTCGTCTTCGAGGTTGCCGATGGAGATCCGGTCCGCATCCTTCTTCTGCATAAGAAGAGAGGGGTTGGACTTGAGCATCGCATCATAGCCCGCCTTCACGATCCGGTTCCGGGCCGCGGGGTCCTTCTTCTCTTCGTCTTTCAGATCAAAGGGAACGATATCGAGCAGCACTGTCCTGACGCCCGCGCTTGCCAGCAGGGCCGCGATGCCGCCGCCCATTACGCCGGATCCGATCACTGCCGCTTTTTTGATTTTTCTGACCATTCTTGCCTCCTGCTCATAAAAGGGTTTACCATATGAATGAATATTCATTCATTATCAGAGAGGGGGAATCGGTGTCAAGGAAAAATCGAAAAAAAGTGGATAATCTTTATATTAAAATGGTATCAGGCCGGAAAAAGGGGGTTGTGAAGGGATAGCTTCGGAATGAATGGTAATTCAGTGGAGCGGGAGAAGGCTTTTGATGAAGCAGCCGCTTCCGCCGCCTCCGCCACTGCTGCTGCTGCGATTGCCGGTCTCAGCGGAAGTATCCAGAGCCAATGCGCTTCTCATAGCCTCCGCATCCAACCTCTTCTCACCGGCCCCATCAGAGGTGTTTACCACCGCAATGTAGATGAAACCCTCTCCGGCCGGGGCAAAGGACGCGGGAAGGTTTTCCGCGAGCGGCTCGGCCCGCCAGAGAGTATCTCCGTCCTGGGAGAAGCCGGCACGCCATTTCGCGGCCGTCACATTTTCGATCAACCGGACGCTGATGGCAGAGGGGGTATCCGTGACCCGGTAGAGGATCGCGCCGTAGCGTCCCGGATTGGTGATCCCCGCGGTTCCGGAGAGGAGCGATTCGGGCAGCGCGGAAACCGATGCCGCAAGACGGGGGGTATTCTCCCCATAGAAGAGGTGGCCGTCCTCCCAGAGGTCGTCCGGATGTGCGGCCAGTGTCCAGAACCCGGCCATGATGTTTTCAAAGGAGGGCTGGCCCGTTTCCGCGAGTGCGTTTTGAATGGCCCCCTCCACCCCGAGATCCAGGGCCGTCTCGAAAATCCGCCGCCAGAGCTGAGGCCCCCCGTGGTTCTGCCAGAGATGTCCTGCCAGAATGGCAAGGCCGTACTCCCGATATCCGTTGGTCCAGGTCAGGGGCTCATGGGGCCGGGAGAGGAGATCCTGCACATAATAGACATAGTCGTTCACCTGGGGCTGACAGACCTCCTCTATCCAGGTCGCGGTCGCCTCGAACCACCAGGCCTCCTCCCCCCACCGTCGATTGTCCACCCAGGTCTCGTCGTCCCAGGGAAAATCGTTCCGCTGCACCGCATGGAAGAGTTCATGGGCTGCGGTGGCCTTGATCAGTGCCTTTTCATCCGCGGCAAGGGAGGAGAGATCGCTGTTGAAGACAAAGTAGGCGGTCTCATGGGTCTTGTCGATCTCGGTGTAGGCGTAGTAGTTGGACTGGATCTCAACCGCCTTCCACCGCTCCTCGTCCCAGTCATAGAGGCTCATGCCGGTATTTCCCACATAGACATCCAGAGAATAGCGGTCCATGCCGTAGGGGAGGGAGAAGCCATTCTTTTGCTGCAAGGAAAGCGCGGTCTCAAAGGCTTCCGCGATGATCTCGATCCATTCGGGAAGACCGTCTCCATCGGTATCCTTCCAGTCCGAATCGCCCCGAGGATATTCATCTCCCCAGAGAATGCGGAAGTTGCCGCCAGCCGTGAGATGGACATTTGCGTCCGGATCTGCCGAAGGGGAAGCACTTCTGAGGGCGCGGTTGTCCCGGTTCATGGGCGCCAAGGGGGAGAAGGCTTCTCTGGGCTCCCTAAGTCCAGCCCTTCCGGCCATTGCCAATGAGGGGAGAAGCATTGCTATCAGGAGAAAAAATGGGAGGATAGATCTATGATTCATCGTCTCTATTTTCGATCCTATGCCGGAAAACCGGACCCGATCGAGATGAAAGCGCCGGAGAAATCCCTCCTTCTCCGGCGCCGATGGATTCAAAATGTCAATGAATGTCAGTTCGTTTCCGCGTAAGAATAGTTTCCGTCACACGCGCCGGTGAAGGTGATCGTTCCGGTCTTTCCCACACCGTTGATCGTCGCGGTTCCGCTGCTCGGATAGGATGGACAGACTTGGGGATCCAGCGTGACGTCCGTCAGTTGGACATTATATCCCGCAATGGTTCCCTCTCCGACCGTATTGACCGTCAGCACCTCTTCCCCGCTCTCGGCAAAGAGGAATGTGGCATCCACAGGCCCTTCGTTCGTCTCCAGATCCGCAACCACCTGATACTGACCGACGCCGCTCTGGCCATATGTGATGGTTCCGCTGTCCACGGTATACTTGCCTGCACTGAAACCATTGAAGGTGAGAGTCATCTCAGCCGATGGATTTTCCAGGTCCAGAACCACATTGCCGGCCGAAATGGTGATATCTCCGTCGATCGTATCTCCCCTCAGCAGGAGGTCATCAAAGGAAAGGATCAGATCGAGAGAGTTCAGGGTTCCATCTTCAGAGATATCACTGTCGAGGCTGCCGGAGATCATGCCATCGGCCACTGCAGTTCCATCCATGCTCATATTGTCAAAAGTCAAAGTGAACTGGGCGTTGCCTGAATTCAGATCGAGATTTTGAATATCCAATACAGCGCTGCCGGCCACTGAGTTCCCGCTCTGCACATCACATCCGGCTCCATAATCAACTGTGAAATTCATGCTTGAGGGAAGATTTTCAATGCTGTCGATCTCCGGCGCGGTTACGGCGGGACAGGTGCCGCCCCCTCCCGACATCCCGGATGTCAGAATCGTCGACAACTCCTCCGGAGCCTCCGTCAGAAAAGAAGATGCTTCAAAGACCATATCCATTGCCTCTGTGACGTTCTCCTCCAGCCCCTCGGTGATCCCGAGCCCCGGCAGCGCATCCAGCATCGATCCATCTGAAGAGCCATTAAATTGCAATACGGCCAATTCTCGATCTGAAGCATAGGCGACATAGGTTGCATCGGTGATATTCCCTTCAAAGAAAAAAGCATTTTTCTCATGTGGGCCAAGTTTAATGGTTGCTGTGCCTACCATGTATCCATTGTCGTCATACAGGGTCAGCAGAACATTTGCTGCAGCATCTTCTACATTGACGAACACAACATCGTTCCATCCATTCTTTTCAATTTTTGCAACCACACCTTCCCTGTGTCCGCTATTGATGCCAGAATAACTAGCCAGTTGATTGCCGTCTCTGGTGCCGAAAAATTCAAATCCTGTAATGCCATTGTCGGACTCGATACCGAACCATGCAGTATCTTCAGGAAGAGAAAGCTGGTCAGCCATTCCAATGTACTGGCTCTTCGGACTCAAGGAAAATGTCAGGGGAGAGGAGAGCGCAGCACCAGCCGCGGAGTAAGGAATTACCTTGAATTCTGTTTTGGAATCAAGCGGATTATAAAGCACAACTCCAGACAGCCACTGCGCGTCAGAAGCGATATGCGGATAATACATTCGTGTCTTGACTTTGTCATTCAATGGTATTCCAGTCAGGTAGTGTAAACCGCTGCTGGCTTTGGTGAAGAAAATCTCAAGTGCGATGAGTCCCGCGGCATTTTCGATAACTCCGGATACGATACCGGAAGGAGGTTCATTTTCAAAGAGATCTTCGATGGTGAATATCCTTTGTTCCTTTGCAGCAATCGTTAAAGTTTTCACATCTCCGGTATTGAATCTTACGCTGATATCTTTGGCATTTTGGGTGGAATTGAGTACGCAGAAGCCATTCAGCCAATTTGCGTCAGAAATCACAAGGGGGATATAAATATCTCTTTTATTGATCTCCGACACCGCGGGAAACGCTATCCGATATCCTGCATCGGTATAAATCTTGGCGTATCCGGATGCCTCTCCTTTCTCAATTTCAAAGATCAGATATCCGATAGAACTTGGTTCAGGAAAGCTTTGGCTTACTTTAACCTCCTTCCGGCCAAAGGAGGGCAGCGTGATCGATTGCTCTGCAGTTAATGCAACTCCTCGACTATTATAGGCTTTAAAGGTTCCGGAAAGATCTTCTCCGCCGACATTGATGATACAGAGTTCCGTATCCCAATCCCCCCCACTGACAACCAGAGGAAAATAGAGTTTTGCCGATGCCGTAGCGGCCGATAGAAAAAGGATGCTGACAATGATGATCAAGGTTTTTGAAGTTTTCATATTTTCCTCCATTTTACTACCGATTCAACATAATATATACACAACCGAAAGGTCTTCGGTTCTGTTTCAAGACCGGGCACAGAAGGAAAAACCGCTCATCTATTCTGCGATCCTTTTCTTCCGGTTCTGTAGATAGGCATCCCGGATGGCCTCGTAGGGAACGATGGCCGCATCCTTCAGGGCCTCGTAGTCCCCGATCCGGAAGGATGTCCCGTTGATCTGGCGGAATGCACTGATGCCGGCCGACAGCTCTCCGGGATCGACGTAGGAGAGGGGATTGAGGGAGCGGTCCCCCAGCATCCCCACGCTGTCCCGGAGGGTGGAGGGGCCGAATACGGGCCAGACGATATAAACGCCGTCCCCGATTCCGTAGACCGCAAGGGTCTGCCCCAGATCCTCGTCATCCTCGATCTGCAGGCGGGGGTCGTTTTTGGCCGGATTGCCGAACCCCAGCACTCCCACCGTGGTATTGTACATGAAACGAGCAACCTCATTGCCGAGCCGTTCGCCCTTTCCCTGCAGCAGACAGTTCGCGGCACGCACCGGGGTTGTCAAATTGTGGAAGAAATTTTTAAACCCGGTTCTGACAATGTCGGGGACCACTTTTTTATATCCTTTGGCCACCGGCTTCAGAGCCCAGAAATAGAGCTTGTCGTTGACCTGGTACATGGCATAGTTCCAGTAGTAGAGCGGGTCCGAAACGTCCACTCTCTCCCCGGCCGACGCCTCGCCTCCGAAATCGTCTTCGAGAAAGTCTTCGAATCCTTCATCACCGCCCTCTTCCGATTCCGCGACGTTCCCTGCACCCTTCTCCTGTGAAAGACCCGCTGCGGGAAGCCCCAGAATGAGGCTTCCCGCCAGCAGAAAAATCGGCAGCAGAAGAATCCATCTGTTGTTTCGATCCTCTGATGTCTGCATCGGATGCAACCTATTTCCTGGCTTCCATGTCCGTATCGATGTTCTTCTTCTCCAGCTTTTCGATCAACACATCCGGAGACTGGTTCAGCAGGATCTTTTCGAACTGGGTTCTGTAGTTCTTGATCAGACTCACCCCCTCCACCCGGATGTCATAGACCCGCCAGCGGCCATCCTTGATGTAGAGGCTGTAATCGACCGGGATCTTCGTATCCTTTCTGACCACCAGCGTCTTTACCTGTGCCCTCTCATTGTCGCTGGGGTGGTAAGTCTGCTCCGCATACTCCACCTCTTCGTTCTGGAACTCCTTTTGGACCTGTTTCAGATAGGTATCCACCAGAAGCTCGGTGAAGTGATCGATAAATCTTGTCATCTGCTCATCGTTCAACTTCTTTCGGAAGCGTCCCAGGGAGAGCTGGCTGATCTTTTCGAAATCGAAGATATCCTTGATGACACCCATCAGCTCATCCCGCTGCTCGTCAAGCTTCTCCTCTTCTTTGTATCGGGGATCTTTGAGGATTTCGATCACCTTGTCGATGGAGACCTGAACGGCCTTCATCGGTTCGGCTTTGGTGTCGGGTCTTTCCGCGTTTTCCAAGCTGTTGTCCTGAGCTGACGACGGAAGGGCAAGCCCCAGTATCATCAGAATGATTATAAAAAATTTACTTCTCATCATATGGTCTCCTTTTCCTGATTCACCTGCATCGAAAAATCTATTCCACCCCGCCAAAGACGTACTTGCTGACCAGGGATTCGATATCGACTGCGGACTCGGTTTCGATAATGGTTCCGCCGGGTTGAATGGTCTCCTCCGAGCCTCCCGGGGCGAGGCTGATATACTTGTCGCCGATCAGACCCGATGTTTTGACGGACGCGATGACATCCTCGGCCAGGCTGATTTCCTCTTTGATCTTCATGAAGATTTTGGCCACCTTGATATCCGGATCAAGGGTGATTTGAGAAACCTTTCCCACCTGGACCCCGGCAATATCCACCTGTGCCCCTTTTGTCAGCCCCGCCACCGAGGTGAAGCGGGCCGATACTTCATAATAGCCCTCGCCGATCAGTTCCATCCGGCCCAGCTTGATGGTGAGATACCCCAGGCAGGCCAGCCCGATCAGAACGAAGATTCCCACACCGATTTCAACGGATGCCTTTTTCATCCTTCCTCCCATTCCAATATCTCAAAATTAGCGCATCTGAAATTCGTAAAATGTATCGCGGCTGTTCTCCGCATCCATTATCACCTGCTCCAGGGATCGCTCGGCATTGGCCTCGGAGATCCCGGCCGTGACCGTAAAACAGGGGGAATTCGATGCAAATGGATTCTCCCCGTCATTGCTGCACCGCATATCCTCTGCAAGCTTTTCACAGATGTTGTGGGCCTGTTCGAAGTTGGTGTTGGGCAGCATCAGCATGATCTTGTTGAGCCCATATCTGGAACAGATATCCGTCACCCGCAGGTGCTTCTTCATCCGGGCCGCAAAGTTTTGCATCGCGTTCTGATCAGCCCAGTATTTGATCTCCCGGTCTGTCTGATCCGGGCTTTCGATGGCCAGCATCACCACACAGAAGGCATCCTCCTGCCGGAGCCGGGCCACCTCCTCCTGATACCGCCGCTGCCCCTGGGAGCGGGGGGGAAGCCCCGTCAGCTCATCATGGCGGCTCTCCATTCCACGGATAAAGGCCTGAACATCCCGATTGTCCGCGGCATATATCTCCTCCGGAGTCCCCTGAAAAATGATCCTTCCCTCGTAGAGCATCGCGATCCGGTGGGAGATATAGAAGATGTCCGGGATCTCGTGGCTGACCACCACGGCCGTGAAGCCGTACTTCTTCTGATAGTCGGAGATCATGCTGTGGACCGCGTTCTTCCGGATCGGATCGAGGCCTGTGGTCGGCTCGTCAAAGAGGACGATCTCCGGGTCCGTCACCAGTGCCCGGGCCAGCGCCACCCTTTTTTTCATACCCCCGGAGAGCTGGGAGGGGTACTGTTTCCCGATGCTCCCGAGGTCGAGCTGCTCCAGTTGATCCCTCACCTTTTCCCTGATCCGGCTCTTTTTCATTTTGGACCGCTTCTCCTTCAGGGGAAGCGCGATGTTTTCAAAGACCGTCATGGAGTCGAAGAGGGCCGAGCCCTGGAACATATAGCTGAACCGGTCTTTGAGTTCCCCTCTTTCGGCCTTTTTCATCTTTGAAAGGGGCCTGCCTTCGAAGAGGATATTTCCGGAATCGTGCTGCAGCAGCCCGATGATATGCTTGAGCAGAACGCTTTTGCCGCCGCCGCTCTTGCCGATGATCGAGGTGGTCTCTCCCTTTTTAATGGAAAGATTTATCCCGTTCAGAACACTATTGTCCTCGAAAGATTTAACGATATCCTGGAGTTCGATCAGGTTCTGGCTCATTGTCGCCTACAGTAGAAAGGAGGTGATGATATAGTCGGAGATCAGGATCAGGACAGACGAGAAGACCACAGCCGAAGTGGTTGCCTTGCCCACGCCTTTGGCCCCGAAACCCTCTTTCCGGGTATGGGTGTAGTATCCCTGAAAACAGCAGATGGTGGCCACCAGCGCTCCGAAGACGATCGATTTCACATATCCGCCGGTGATGTCATCCATGACAATGGCCGCCTCCATGTGGGAGAAGTAGATCCCGGAGTTGATCCCGAGCAGTATCGATCCGGTGAGGAATCCGCCGAAGATCCCGACAACGTCGAAGATGGAGGTCAGGAGCGGAAAGCTGATCAGGGATGCCGCAAGACGCGGGGAGAAGAGATACTTGATCGGATTGATGTTCATGGTGGCCAGCGCGTCGATCTGCTCGGAGATCCGCATGATGCCGAGTTCCGCGGCCATGGCCGATCCGGCCCTTGCGGTGATCATGATCGCAGCCAGCACGGGCCCCAGCTCCCGGATCAGGGTCAGCCCCACGGCCGGCCCCAGCATCCCTTCGGAGCCGAACTTGACCAGGGTGTAATACCCCTGCAGCCCCAGAACCATGCCGGTGAAAGCACCGGTCAGGGCGATGACGAAGATCGATTTCAATCCGATGAAATAGATCTGATCCATCAGGTTGCTGATCCGAAAGGGATAGGTGAAGATGGTGAAAAGCCCGTGAAAGAAGAAGATAGCGATCCTTCCGATCTCTCCTATAAGAAAAAGGGAGAATTTTCCGGTGGCGGCAAATGGGCTTATGGCGAGTTCGGCGGCCTTCATTGGCGTATCTTGGACCTCTTTTTTTGCGGTTTTTCCGAATCCCAAAAAACGGTTGAGGATTGTTTTCCCGGCTAAATTATTATAATAGTGGAGAGTCTTTTAGGTGTCAAGAAAAACGAGGATTATCAAAGAAAGGCTTTTCATGATCGAAAACAAGACCTATCAATCCCCCAATTCCATCGAGAGGCCCGAAACCGTTTCGGCCGATCTGCTCGACCCCATTCCCTATGGCTATCAGGGTCGGCGGGAGATCGACATCACCATCCAGCAGCCGGAATTCACCTCGGTCTGTCCCATGACGGGCCTGCCCGACTTCGGTTCCATCACCATCCATTATACGCCGAAGGATACGATCATAGAGATGAAATCCCTCAAATACTATCTTCTCCAGTACCGGAACGTGGGGATCTTCTACGAGCATCTGGTCAACCGGATATTGGATGATCTGGTGGCGGTACTGGCGCCGAAGCGGATGGAGGTTATCGCCGAGTTCACGGCTCGAGGCGGCATCACAACCCGGGCCTCTGCGGTCTATGATGCTGCGGAGCGCACGGTCTCCCGATAGTCGAAGATCTTCTCTTTGGCCTCGGCCTCGGAGCCGATCCGGGTGATGGAATCGCGGAACCGGCTGCTGCCCGGCATCCCTTTGACGAACCATCCGAGGCGGCTGCGCATCATCCGGCAGGCGTGGATCTCTCCGATGTAGCGCACCGATGCCTCAAGATACCGGAGAATCACATCGAAACGATCCTCATTTGTGATCTGTGGAACCGGTCTTCCCTCAAGCAGCGCTCGGATCTGTGCCAGTATCCAGGGGTTGCCGATGGCAGCCCTTCCCACCATCACCCCATCGCACCCGGTCTCTTCGATCATCCGAAGGGCATCTTCGGAGGCCGTGATGTCGCCGTTGCCGATCACCGGAATCGACAATGCCCGCTTCACCCGGCCGATCACTGACCAGTCAGCACTCCCCCGAAACCCCTGGGATGCGGTTCTCGGATGAACCGCGACCGCATCAACGCCGCAATCCTGCGCGATTCGGCCGATGGCGACCGCCTGGTCACCCGACGGATCCCAGCCGCTGCGGATCTTGATGGTCAGCGGGATCTTCACCGCGTCCCTCAGGGCCTTCAAGAGCTTCTCAGTTCCCTCGGGATTTTTCATCAGAGCGACCCCCGCGCCGGTCTTCACCACTTTTCTGACCGAGCAGCCGAAGTTGATGTCCAAAATATCGGCCCCGGCCGATTCAACAGCCCGGGCCGCTTGGGCCATAATGGCGGGATCGACCCCGAAAAGCTGCACCGACAGCGGCTTTTCGGCCTCAGCCGTATCGAGCATGATGAAGGTTCTCCGGGAGCCGTAGATGAGCCCATTTGCGCTGATCATCTCGGAGCAGACCAGACCGCAGCCGTTCTCCTTAACGATAAGCCGGAAGGGAAGATTGGTAATTCCGGCCAGAGGTGCAAGCACCGTATTATCGGTAAAGGCCAGTGAACCGATCCGCATCTGTTATTTCTTCCGCCTTGGTCATTTAAGTCCTCTAAGTCCTTCTATGTCGTTTATGTCCTTTGCGTCCTTTTGGTCGTTAGTCCTTTCGGCAGGCGAACCGATCCGCATCTATTCCTTCTTCTGCTGGAAAATCGAGATCACCTTTCCCGGCTTTTTTGGACCGGTTGCATCCTTTTCCGCGTCTTCCCCCCCGGCCTGTCCGCTCTTCTTTTCAAAGAGATGGCCTTCTTCGGCTTCCGACCCTTCGGCCGGTTTGGGCGGAGCCACCTTTTCCAGCCGCATCCGATTTCCGCCCATAGTGTACTCTACGCCATTGATATAGGCATCCCGCAGAATCCAGGTGACGGTCTGCAGCGGAATCTGGAGAAGGAGCAGTTCCACATGGTACCAGTCCTTCTTCACATCCGGAGAAATATTCTCGATCCGGGCAAATGAGACGGGTTTCTCCTCGTAGTGGATGAGCACGAGATCTCCGACACCGGTCATGGCTTCCCCTCTGCGGCCGGCTCGATGCTGTCCCGCGGAAATTCCAGTGTCGCGAAGTGATCCTCCAGGGTCTCCTCCCGCCTGATCAGCTCCACGGTTCCATCCGTTTTGAGCAGCAGCTCCTTTGGCCGGAGTTTGCCGTTGTAGTTGAACCCCATGGAATGGCCATGGGCCCCGGTATCGTGGATCAGCACCAGATCCCCATCGGAAATCGGCGGAAGCGCTCTCTGGATGGCAAATTTGTCGTTGTTCTCACACAAGGAGCCGACCAGATCCACGGTTTCGGTTTCCCTCGAATCCAATTTCGACGGAACCGTGATCTGGTGATATGCCCCATACATCCCGGGCCGCATGAGCGCGGACATGCAGGCATCCACCCCCACATATGTCCGGTATATCTCCTTGCGGTTGATGGCCCTGGCCACCAGAACCCCGTGGGGGCCGGTCATGTAGCGGCCGCTCTCCAGGTAGAGGGCCGGCATATAGCCGTTTCGGGCTTCAAAGGCTGCAAAGGCTTCTGCGATCTTCCCTCCCATGACCGGAAGATCGAGCTGCTCATCATCGGGATTGTAGGGAATCCCGAGCCCCCCGCCGATGTTGATGAACTCGAAGGTGATCCCCAGTGCATCTGCGATCTCCTCGGCCAGTTCCAGCAGCATCTCGGCCGTCTGCACCATATATTCGCAGTTGCGCTCGTTGGACGCAAGCATCGTATGCAGCCCAAACCGCTTTGCCCCCCGCGCCTTTGCAGTCCGGTAGGCATCGATGATCTGGTCGTGGCTCACCCCGTATTTGGAGGCCACCGGGTCTCCGATTATCTCGTTTCCTGTGCGCCGGGGGCCCGGATTGTACCGGAAGCAGATCAGTTCCGGCATCTCGGGAACCTTGGGAATAAGCGAGATATCATCGAGGTTCAAGATGCTGCCGCCCTCTGCGGCCGCGGCCTGAAACTCCTCGAAACTGGTGTTGTTGGAGGTGAACATCAGCGCATCCCCGGCCGCGCCGATCTTCCGGCAGAGAACCAGTTCCGCGATGGAGCTGCAGTCAAAGCCGAAGCCCATATCCTGCATGATGGAGAGCACCGCAGGATTGGGCAGAGCCTTGACCGCATAGAATTCTTTGAATTCTTTCACACCGGAAAAGGCCGAGATGAGCCCCTCTCCGGTCTCCCGGACCCCGGTTTCGTCATAGATGTGAAAGGGGGTGCCGAAATGGTCGGCAACCTCATTCAGGATCGGGTATAATCTGCTTTCAAACCCCTGGGACATGGGCATCTCTTGTGGCTCCTTATTTCAGGCCAGCGCCGCTTTGATGCGGCCTATGGCTTGGCTGACATTTTCGTAACTGTTGAACGCGCTGAGACGGATGTACCCCTCGCCGCACTTTCCAAACCCGGTTCCGGGGGTGCAGACCACCCCGGCCTCATCGAGCAGCAAATCGAAGAACTCCCAGGCATCTCTTTTGCCGTCGATCCAGATATAGGGGGAGTTCTCCCCGCCGACACAGTCGAAGCCCAAAGCCGCCATCTCCTGCCGGATCAGGGCCGCGTTCTTCAGATAGCCGTCGGTCAGCTCCCGGATCTGCTTCTTTCCTTCGGGGCTGTAGGCCGCCTCGGCCGCGCGCTGCACCGGATAGGAGACTCCGTTGAATTTGGTAGCATGGCGCCGGTTCCAGAGGGCATGGACAGACCGTTTCTCCCCGTTTGCGTCATAGGCCATACATGCCTTGGGCACGACGGTGTAGGCGCAGCGGATGCCGGTAAATCCTGCGGTCTTTGAGAAACTTCTGAATTCGATGGCCACCGATTCAGCCCCGGGGATCTCGTAGATCGATCTCGGAAGGGAATCATCCCGAATAAAGGATTCATAGGCCGCATCAAAAAGAAGGATCGCCCGGTTCTCCTTTGCATAATCGACCCACTTTGAAAGATCGGCCTTGGAGATGGTCGCGCCTGTGGGGTTGTTGGGAAAGCAGAGATATATGAGATCGACCGGCTCCTTTGGAAAGTCGGGAATGAACCCGTTCTCCTTTACGCTTTTGAGATAGACCAGCCCCTGGTATCGGCCATCTTCGAACCTTCCGGTGCGGCCGGCCATGACATTGGTGTCAACATAGACCGGATATACCGGGTCCGGAACCGCCACCCGGATGTCGGTTGCAAAGATCTCCTGGATGTTGCCGGTGTCGCATTTTGCCCCGTCGCTGATGAAGATCTCGTCCGGGGAGATCTCCGCGCCCCGGCTGACAAAATCCTCGGCCGCGATCTTCTCCCGCAGGAATGAATACCCCTGTTCCGGGCCGTATCCCCGGAACGTGCTCTCCTGCCCCATCTCGTCCACCGCACGATGAAAGGCTTCGATGCAGGCCGGCGGCAGTGGCCGGGTCACATCGCCGATCCCGAGTTTGATGATCTTTTTGTCCGGATGGGATTCGGTAAAGGCCGAAACCCTTTTGGCAATGTCTGCAAACAGATAGGATGATCGCAGTTTCAGATAATGATCATTGATTCGGATCATGGCAATACCTCGCAGAATGGATGGTCAAAAAGCCGAATCCATATCAGAAAAGATGATTTTTGTCACGAAAGAATCGAAGGACCCCAGGAAAAAGGAAAAGAGGTTACGCCTCTTCCCGGTACTTCTCCCGGATGGCATTGATGATATCGAAGATCTGGAAGAAGGCCTCTACAAGCTCCGGGTCGAAATGCTTCCCCGACTCCGACTCGATCACGTCAAATATCTTGTCATCTGTCCAAGGATCTTTGTAGGAGCGTTTGGAGGAGAGTGCGTCAAAGACATCCGCGAGGGCCGTGACCCGAGCCGTTACCGGTATCTCGTTTCCCTGTTTGGAAAAATCCATCGAGAGCTTTGCTGCAGGGTCGTAGGGATCATTGATCTTTCCGGGATATCCGCCGCCGGCCCATTTTTCATGATGATTGAGCGCAATCTCAAAACTCATCTCATCCAGAGGAGAGGTCTTGTTGTGAAAGAGCCGGGCTCCGAAGATCGTGTGCCACTTGATGATATCATGCTCCTCTTTGGTCAGCCGGGCCGGCTTTTTCAAAATCGTATCGGAGATCCCGACCTTGCCCACATCATGGAGCATGGACGCGAGGCGGAGCAGGTCCCGGGTCTGTTTGATCTTCTTCCGATCCACCCCGCGGTTCAGGGCCCACCGCTGGTAGATCTCCGCGCAGTAGGCGCCGACCCGCTGGACATGCGCGCCCGTCTCATGGGGGTCCCGGAGTTCGGCCATCTTCATCATCCGCAGAATCAGCTCCCGGTTCATGAAGCCCCGTTCGATGGCCATTGAGGCATGGTTGGCAAAGAGGGGCATGTAGACCTCGGCCTCCTCGGAAAAGTCGGCGATTCTGCCGTTTTCATCCCGGGCATTTATGAGCTGCATCACCCCCACCAGCCGGTCCGGAAATGCGCCCAGAGGAATGGTGAACATGGAGACCGTTTTATAGCCCGACTTCTGATCGTAGGCAGGATTGAAGCTGTAGGGTTTGGTATTGGAGAGATGATAGGCATCGTCGATGATCAGGGTCTCTCCGGTGAGGGCCGCATATCCGACGATCGAGTGTGCGCTGATGGGCTCCTGACGGCTGGTGTAGAGCGCGATATTGGTCTCATCCTCCTTGAACAGTGTATCGTTCTGGACATAGCTGAACCGGAGCATCTTCTCTTCTTCGACGAGAAAGATGGAGCCAGCGTCGGCCCTTGCCAGCATCCGGGCCTCGTACAGGATCTTGTCAAGGATGGTGTCCACATCTTTGAGGTGGTTCAGCTCCTCAATGGTTTTGAGGATCGACACGATTTTACCTTGTGCGTATTGAAAACCTTCTTCCATCTCTTTGCACCTTTATGAGGTACTCGAATTCATAATTTTTCAATATTCACATAGCTTAAAAACGCTCTTTCTGTCAAATGGTAAAGCGATTTTCTGCCATTTTCGAAAATCAGCAGGAGACATGGTAAATGAAATCGCGAGATTTTGCAAAGCCAAAAAAAATGGGAACCGCTTCCGCTGATATCGGCCAAATCAGGGAGGCGGTTCCCGGTTCCCGCGCAGCCATTAAACGGCCGCACAGGAGGAGACACTTACAAAATGGGGATCAGCTGATCTCCTCGCTGGGAACTAGGCTCGATACGCCGCTCTTTTCCGTAGCCGATGATCCCGTGCCCCCGGAGAAGCCGATCCCGCCGTGGGAGAGGATCTCGAAATCGGGATAGGCTTTGCCTCCGTGTTCGGAGAAGTCGAGCCCCTCCAACTCCTCCTCGGGGGAGACCCGGAGTCCGACGGTGGCTGCAATGCCCTTGAACATGATAAATGCGGTGGTGAATGTCCAGACAAAGCATGCCGCGATCCCCAGGGCCTGTACCCCGATGATTTCAAGGGAAGTGCCGCCCATGTTGAAGATCCCGGCCGCAAGGGTTCCCCAGGCGCCGCAGACGCCATGCACCGAAATTGCGCCGACGGGATCGTCGATTTTGATCCGGTCGAAGAAGAGGACAGCCATAACCACGATGACGCCCGCGAATGCCCCGATTATGATGGCACTGTTGGGGGAGACGTTTGCACATCCAGCGGTGATGGCGACCAGGCCCGCGAGCGCGCCGTTCAGACTCATACCCACTTCAGGTTTGCCGAATTTGATCCAGGAGGTGGCCATGGCAAGAATTGCGCCGGCCGCGGCCGCGAGATTGGTGTTGACGAAGATCATGGCAATCGATTTATCGGCCGTGGTGGTGGAGCCGGGGTTGAAGCCGAACCATCCGAGCCAGAGGATGAAGACGCCGAGGGCTGCCAGTGGCATGTTGTGGCCCAGAATCGGCCGGATGGCGCCGTCCCTGCCGTATTTCCCGAGGCGGGGGCCTAAGACGATCGCGCCGGCCAGTGCTGCCCAGCCGCCCACGGAGTGGACCACGGTAGAGCCGGCAAAGTCGATGAAGCCGAGCCCTTCCAGCCAGCCGCTTCCTTTGAAAAGCCCGCCCCAGGCCCAACTCCCGAAGATGGGATAGATGAGGCCGCTGACAACCGCGCTGTAGAGCAGATACCCCACGAACTTGGTCCGCTCGGCCATCGCGCCCGATACAATGGTAGCGGCAGTTGCAGCAAAGACCACCTGAAACATCCAGAAGGCAAGCACCCAGGGGTCGCCGTCCGGGCTGAAATCGCTCAAAAAGAATCCGCTGGTGCCGAACCATCCGGTGCCGGATGCGCCGAACATCAGACCGAAGCCGATGGCCCAGAACGCTATGGAGCCCATTGAAAAATCCATCAGGTTCTTCATCATGATGTTGATGGCATTTTTGGACCGGGTAAAACCGGCCTCCACCATCGAAAAGCCGGCCTGCATGAAGAAGACGAGCGCGGCCGCGATCAGGGTCCAGAGAAAGTTGGCATGGGTCTGCACCAGCTCGATGGCTGTCAGGTTCGATTCGGCTGTGGGCGGTTCCGCCAGAACATCCGCCACTCCCGTCATCATCAGAATTGCTGTCCAAAAGATCCACCGCATGATTACCCTCCTTTATGATTGAAGATTAAAATTACAGATCTAAAAAAAGCCTTTTCTTCTCTTCTGGACAGCATAAAAAGCAAAGGCCATGCCAAAAGGGGGAACTGAGGAGGTGAGTTTGATAAGTGACTGATGTAAAAGGAATAAAACAGAACAGACATGCAGATACATTTTCGTATGGATGGAATCTTTTGTTTCGATATTGTCATCTCATCCAAAAATATGATACAAAATTGTATTATCTATCGCCGATAGATACGAATAGTGTCGGGTCCGAAAAACTCCTTTTCCAATCCGTTCATCTTGAGAACCAGATCGAGTACCTCGGTCCAGGGAACCGGCTCTTCGATGGTGAGGGTGACGGAGCCGGTCACATCGGGATCGATCGCGAAATTTTTGCCGCTGGGCTCCCGGAGCATATCGATCACCTTTCGGATGTCGGTCTGGAAAAGATCGGGCGCGATCTTTTTGACGGCCGGCGCCTCAGCCTCTTCTTCCGGTTCGGGTCGCCAATCGTCCTTTTCGATCCGGAGGACATCGGCTTTGTTATAGCCGATGGTGGCCCCATACATCTCACACCGGATCTGCCCGTTCTCCTCCCATGCCCTTTCCACCCGGACGGTCCGGCCGCTCTTGAGATGGATCGTATCCCCAAATGCGCCGGGGATCAAAACGACCCATCCGCCGAAAATGAACAGTACCCCTATCTTAATGGCCAATATCTTCAGGATCAATTTTGAAAGCATTTTCGAAATCTCCCCGAGGATCGGGTCGTGGTCCCGGCCCTCTTTTTGATAAAATTGTCATTGTCGAAGCCGACTCCGGGGATGGTGATATTATCGGGACATTTTCAATAGAATCGAACCATTCCTTCGTCATAGCAGATACAGCAGTCTCTTGCGTCCTTTGCGCTGTACATCGCGATATCGGCATTCCGGATCAGGGTCCTCACCTCCTCCCCGTCATCGGGAAAGATGCTGATGCCGATGCTGGTGGAGATATAGTCGATGGTGACGTTGTCGATCACATAGGGTTCGGAGAGAACGGTCCGGATCTTGTCGGCCGCGATCTTTGGTCTGGGGTTGTCCGGATTGTTCAGGATCACCGTAAACTCGTCTCCGCCGAGACGGCAGATGATATCTGTGGACCGGATCGCACCCTTCAGACGCCGGGCCACCTCCTCCAGCAGCTTATCCCCGATCTCATGGCCGTAGGTATCATTGACCTGTTTGAACCGGTCCAGATCGATAAAGAGGACGGCCCGCTTCATCCCGTACCGGCCCGCATAGGTGATCGACTCCTCCAGCCGCTCCAGAAAGGCCTTCCGGTTGAGCAGCCCCGTAAGAGAGTCGTGATAGGCCAGATAGGCCAGCCTGGCCTGGGCCTGGTTCCGTTCTGTCACATCCCGGACGATCCCCCGAAATCCCTCTGGCTTCTCCCCCTCGTCTCGAATCAGCGCGATCGACATCTCCAGAATCCGCGGCGTGCCGTCCTTGCGGATGATCTCGAAATCCATGATCTTTACCGATCTTCCGGTCTGATAGACCCGATTGAAGACCTCGTACATGCGCCTGGCCGTCTCTGGAGAGGTGTACTCCCGGTTGTGCATTCCCATCAGCTCTTTGGGGTTGCAGCCGGAGATCTCGCACATGGCATCATTGAAAAAGATCATGTGGCCCCCCAGATCCACCTCGAAATACCCCTCTTCGATGCTCTTGAGGATGTTTTTATACTTCTCTTCGCTGCGGCGCAGGGCCGCCTCCGCGCGCCACCGCTCCTGGATCTCGTTCTGCAGTAGCCCATTGGCCCGGGTCAACTGGGCGGTCCTTTCCGACACCAGCTCCTCCAGTTGTCCCCGATAGGAGGCCAGCTCCTCTTCTGCCCGTTTCCGTTCGGTGATGTCTGTGACAAAATTGAGGGTGGCGGGCATTCCCTCCCACTGGATCATCACCGAGTTGATCTCCACCCAGAGGATCTCGCCTCCCTTGACCACGCGAAAGGGATAGAGGGAGGGGATCATTTCCGAATTCCCCGCCATTCGCATATGATGGCGGCAGAGCACCATCTCCCGGTCATCGGGATGGATGATCTCTGCAAAGGAGAGATCGCTGCCGTATATTCCCAGCATCTGCCGTACTTTGGGGTTGCAGAAAAGAATCCGGCCCTCCCGGGCCACGAGAATCCCCTCGCTGGCATTCTCCACAATCCGGCGGTAGAGACTTTCGGTCTTCTCCAGTTCCGCAAGGCTCTTCTGGCAATCCGCAAGCTCTCCCTCCGACCCTGAGCCCTTTTTGGCATCGGGCCTTTTTTCGATCTTTTTCATTGAAATATCTCTCCGTTCATAAACGGTTATTTTTCCCTCTGAATATAACCCAAACGCACCCGCCTTTCAATGGGGGGCTTCAGGGAATGAGCAGGGATCGGCCCATTGCTTTTGTTCGACAAATGTTTCTTCTTATGGTAGCCTGTTTTACAGGCATTCGAGGATGTTAAACACTTGCAAGAGGGCGCGTCTGAATTCTATGGGCAATCAGAAACATATCGATCTGATCAAAAAAGGGGTCGATGCATGGAATCTATGGCGGAAAGAGAATCCGGATGAGAAGCCGGATCTCTCCAATATCAATCTGAGCCATGGGGACCTGAGCAACGCGGATCTGAGCGATACCAATCTCTGGGAGGCCAATATCAACAATTCCAGGCTCTTGCGAGCTTCGCTGCAGCGGGCAAATCTCTGTTTTGCCAATCTTAGCAATGCCGATCTCCGCTGGGCCGACGCCACAAATGCGGATCTGACCGAGGCCGATCTGACCGGGGCCGACCTCTCCCATATTTTGCTGATGGATGCCAACTGCTGGGGCGGGATCATGAACGGCGTAGATCTGAGCCATGCCAGGCTCATCAGGGCCGAGCTGAGCGACGCCCGGATGATCCGGGCAAAGCTCTTCCATACCGACTTCACGGCTGCGGTTCTGGGCAACACCGATTTTGACGAGGCCGTGATCGCGGGAACCATCTTCGGGAACCTGGATCTGGGCCGCATCAAGAATCTCGATAAGGCCCGGTTCGATGCGCCCCCCATGATCGGCGTCGATACTCTCTTTCGGACCAAAGGGGAGATCCCCAGAGCCTTTTTAGCCGGAACCGGACTGCCCGAGGAGCTGATAGCACGGATCGATCCTGCAAATGGAGAGAAGATCAGAGATATCGGCACTGTTTTGCTGCGGCAGCGCTTTCCCACGGCCCGGACCCTGCTGCTGAAAAAAGGAGGGGAAAAACGGCTGCCCGATGCCACCTATACCCTCATCGCCAACAAAAGATGCCCCCTCTATAACCTCGCGGAACGGATCACCCTTGCAGGCCATATCCTCACCTTTCCCCCGGAAAAGAGCGCCTGCGCCATTCTCGGAGAGGACATCCTCAACGCTCTGCTTCGCTACGGGGAGAAACGAAAGGATGGATACACCTTCAGTTGCCGGGGCTGCACCGGATCGGTCAGGGTGGCCTATCAGCGTTCCGAGGAACCGGTGGAGAACGGGGCAGTCCAAAAGCCGGGTAAAGAGCTGAGAGGCATCGCCCGCCAGGTGGGGAACTTCTCTTTGTTCCGCAGCCTCTCTCCATCGGATCTGGAGCATCTGGTCTCCCTGATGGGGCTCAAAAAGTATGAGGCAAATGATGTCATCATAAATAAGGGAGAGCCGGGAAAGAACCTCTACATCATCCTCTCGGGCAGGGTGGAGGTCATGGGAGACCGGGAGATGAGCATCGCTTTCATGGGAAAAGGGGAGGTCTTCGGCGAGATGAGCCTCTTGAGCGGAAGGCCCGCGGGCGCGACCATCCGAATGGCAGAGCCTAGCCGGGTACTCTTTTTGAAAGGGAGCGATTTCCGGAAGATTTTAAACCGATTACCCTCCCTGCAGACCTATTTCAACCGGCTGATCATCGAGCGGCTCAACGAGATCCATGATGTCCGCTCCGAGGAACTCTCCTCGGGAATGGTCGGAAAGATCTCCGACATGCCCCCGGCCGAACTCTTCCAGACCCTCAATATCAACCAGAAGAGCGGGGTGCTGGGGCTCAAGCTCCCCAAGGGCGACGGCACCGCGGTTTTCCGGGACGGCGAGCTGATCGGCGCGCGCTATGATGGGAAGAACGGAACCCAAGCCTTCTATGCGATGCTCCGGGAGATCGAGGGCCGCTTCAAATTCATCCCCGAGCTTCCTCCCGAAGCCGCAGACGCGGAGGAGTTGGGGGATTTCATGTGGCTGCTCATGGAGGGTCTCAAACAGATCGATGAGGAGGAGACATCCGAATGACCCGCTTTACCCGGCCCACAGCCGCAAAAAAGCCCGGCCTTCCACCGGGAACCCTGATCCATACGGGCCCGCCCCGCACCGAGCCTGTGCGGATTCAAGTCTTCAACTATGCTCCTGACCGCTTTGAGGAGGTCGAGATCCAAAGTGTCTCCGATCTGGCCGGGCTGCTGCACGCGCCGGGCGTCACCTGGATCAACATCGACGGTATCCACAAAACCGATCTGATCGAAAGGATCGGGGAGATCTTCTCGATCCATCCCCTGACCCTGGAGGACATAGTCCACACGAACCAGCAGCCCAAGCTCGATGATTACGAAACCTATCTATATATTGTTCTCAAGATGTTCTATTCAAACCCGGAGCATGAAAAGATCCGCGCGGAGCAGATCAGCCTGCTGCTAAAGGAGAATGTGCTCCTTTCGTTTCAGGAGACACCGGCCGATGTCTTCGAGGCGGTCCGGGAGCGCCTCCGGAAGCGGAAGGGCCGTATCCGGGGCGCGGGGGCCGATTATCTGGCCTATGCCCTGATCGATGCGGTGGTGGATCACTATTTTGTCACCCTGGAGGCGATCGAGGAGAGGATGGAGATTTTAGAGGAGGAGATTCTGGTCCGACCCGACGCAGGAACTCCCGAGGCCATCCATGATCTCAAACGTGAGATGATCTTTCTCTGGCGTCAGGTCTGGCCCTTCCGGGGAATCCTTCAGGCCATGAAGCGGGAGGGGCCGCCTTTGGTTCAGGAGAGCACCCGCATCTTTTTGGATGATGTCAACGACCATGCGGCCCAAGTGATGAACACCATCGACTCCTTCAGAGACATCCTCTCGGGAATGCTCGACCTCTACCTCTCCACCGCCAGCAACCGGATGAACGAGGTGATGAAGGTGCTGACGGTGATCGCCACCATCTTCATCCCTCTGACCTTCATTGCCGGGGTCTACGGCATGAACTTCGAATACATGCCCGAACTTCAATGGCGCTGGGGCTATTTCACAGTCTGGGGCGTCATGATCGGCATCACCGTAGGCATGCTCATCTATTTCAAGCGCAATGACTGGCTCTGACCCCCTGTTCCCTTGAAAATGAAAAACCTGCTTTGCACTTGGCCGGTTTTATGATATCTCTGTCCTTCCGTATGCAGGAGCCCTTAAATGCCCACGGGCTTGTACCGGTCAAGGATCAAGCATGAGGATCAGAATCTGGATCAGGATCAAGGAGTCAGGAGAAACATGAAGATCGCCCCGAGCTTTGAAGAATTCAAAACCTTTCCCAAATCGGTTCAACTGGCCGTCGGATATACGCTGCTGGCCTGGATCTGGTTTTACATCGCGATGTATGCCATTCTGATGCCCGGGAATGTATCTCCCCGGTTTCTTATCGGCATTGCGGTCTCCTATATGGTGATCCGCATCAACAAGGTGGGCCGGGTGCTCTGTATGCTGGCACAGGTCATGATCATCCTGCAGATCTCTCCGGTGGCCCTGGCCCTCTTTTCCGGCGATCTCCTGGTTCATGGGATATCGGCCGCATTGATCGTGCTGCTCTTTGGTTTTTCCACCTACTATCTTTTCATCAAAGAGACCGCAGAATTTTTCAAAGCCTACAATAAAAAAGAGGCCAGCGACGCGGTTGATCCGTCAAAGCCGGTTGATGAGACCGAAAACCTCGACCCCCACACCCTTCTGGGCATCTCTCCGAATGCCGGCAGGCAGGAGATCGAGGCCGCGTACCGGCGGATGAAGAAGCGCTATGGGCCCGCCAATGTGACCGGCAAGGGGGATGCCTACAAAGAACTTGCCCAGAAGAGATTTCAGCAGATTCAGAAGGCTTACAAGGAACTGATCTCCCGCTGAGATTCCGGCCGGATATATAACAGTCGGATATATGAGCGGATATATAACCGGATATACGATAGATATTATAGAAGATGGTTGAAAACAGATGCCCGCTGAAGGGCAACAAGGAGTGCATAGATGACCACAGCCTTTCCCCCCAAAGAGATCACCTGCGACTGCGGACGAACTCAGACCATTTCCATGGAGGCCGACTGGTGCGAAAAGTGCGCCAACCGGATCTTCTATCATGAAAAGCACAAGAACCGCTACAAGTGGCACACCTATTATATCTATGGGATCATTATCTCCGTCTTCACCTTTCTGGCCTATGTCTTTATGGAGCTGATCGCAAAGCCGTTTCTATGATCCGATAACCCATTATCCGCCGGCAAAGAGCGGTGCATGGCTTTTTGGAATGATCCCCTTTGCCGCGCCCATTGAAAAGAGCGCATCCACTGCCCTCTGCCCCTCTTTTCCGAGATCAAGAGTGAACTCGTTCACATAGAGTTCGATATGCCGGCCGATGACCGATTCCGACATCTCCTGGGCATGAGCCCGAATATACTCCCGGGCCGCTTCCTCATGATCAAAGGCATATCGGACGCTCTTTCCGATGGCCCTCTCCACGGCCTTTGCCGTATCGGGCCCCAGATCCCGCCGCACGGCGATTCCCCCCAATGGGATGGGCAGCCCGGTCCTTTTCTCCCACCACTCTCCCAGATCCGCAAGAGAGACCAGCCCATGTTCCCGGAAGGTGAACCGCCCCTCGTGGATGATCACTCCGGCCTCGTATTCCCCGGCAGAAACCGCGGGCATGATCCGGTCGAAGACCAGGGGAGCTGGCCGCACATTTCCGGAAAGATAGAGATGGAGCAGCAGATTTGCGGTGGTCCAATGGCCCGGAACTGCGATCTCGATCTCCTGCAGCCGCTCTGGATCGAAACCCGGCTTTGCCACGATCAGGGGCCCGCATCCTCTTCCCAGTGCAGCCCCGCTTCTCAGCAGCCCATACTTGTCCCGCAGATGGCCCAGCGCGGCAAAGGAGAGCTTGGTGATCTCGAATCTTCCCGCTTTTGCGGCCTGATTCAGGGTCTCCACATCGGCCAGCCGGATCTCCAGCCCGATCTCCTCCGGCAGCGGGATCAGGCCGTGGGCCAGGGCATGAAAGATGAAAGTATCATTTGGGCAGGGGGAATAGCCGAGTTTTAACATCTGCGTCATTTTTTATGGCTCCGGTTTTATGGTTCCGGTGAAATGAGTTTTTCATACTGTGCGGCACAGACCATGACGCCGCGGGCCGCCCTGGAAAATGCCGTGGGCAGATCCCAACGGCTCCGGTCTCTTTTTCCGACAAAGTTGCTTGCGGCCCGGATTTCCAGAAAAGGGATATCATAATGAATGGCCACATGCGCGCCGGCCGCGCCCTCCATCGACTCCATCAGAGGGGCATACTGTGCATAGAGCGCATCAGCCCGTGCATCGGTTCCGGTTATTGCGGAGACCGTGATAAAGGGGTCGGCCTTGACCTGGATTCCCTCCTTTTGGAAGATCGGAAGGAGAATCTTCAGCGTAATTTGCACCGGCCTTTCCGGAAGGGGGTACTGGTTTGGAATCTCTGCGCTATTTTGGCACAAAACCGGAAAGGGCAGGGGGGCAAGGAATTCATCTCCGAGATCGATTCCCAGATGGGCATCGATCTCCATTGTGGCGATCCCGATATCGCCCATCTCCATTCCCGCGGCCTTGAATGCACCCGCGCATCCGGTCTGAATGATCATCTGCGGCTTTTCGTTTTCAATGGCGGCCGTCAGTGCCTGGGCAGCGTTTACAGGGCCGGGCCCCGTAATCAGCAACCGGATGGCCGCTCCTCCCAGTCTTCCCCGAACTACCTGCCGCCCCCCAATCTTTTCCCTTTTCAGGACAGCCATCTCTGAAATGATCTTCTCAACCTCGGGGGCCACCGCGGCTGCGATCAGCAGATATCCTGTTGCGGTCATTTCAGATCGCCTCCGATCCCCAGCCGAAGCATCTGCATGAGCTGGGCCACCCACTGCCGCGCGGTTCCTTCGCTGCACTGGTAGAGCCCCAGCCCCGCATCGAGATGGGGAATGGCCTGTGCCTGGAGAAATCGGTCCATAATGGCATCCAGCACAAAGCAGACCCGGTCCAAATCTACCCCCTCCCGCAGCTCCCCCCTTTCCTGGGCATCCTCCAGCAGGGAGCGGAGGTATTCGAAGCTGTATCTCCGGATTGTGAGTAGCAGCTCCTCCCGGTGCGGGATATCGTATTCAAAGAGGATCTTGAGATAGAGCCGGTAGATCAGGGGGTGCTTCTTCAAAAAGAAGACCCCGGCCAGAAGGGTCGCCTCCAGCCGATCGAAGAGCGGTTTCTCCTTTGTCTTCTCCCGGACTTTTTTCAGGTAATTCTTGACCGTTGTCATGGCAGAATCGAAGACAAAGAGGAAGAGCCCCTTCTTGTCTCCGAAATACTGGAAAATCGAGCCCTTGGCTATGCCGAGCCGCTGTACCATGGTGTTGATGCTCGCGGCCGTATATCCCTTCTCTCCAAACTCTGTGACCGCGGCCTGGCGGATGCGGTTCTTTTTGACCCGGGTGAGGTTTTGAAAGGTTTTGCTGTGGGGGCGGAACAAAAAGTTTCTCCTTAGATATCATATTTTTGAAAATCTTACAGCGCGAAACGAAGAGTTCCATGACCGCATCAGATTCCTCGGGCCTGATGGACGGTATGGACACAAGATGGACCGTATGGACGATTAAGGATTTACGCCGTACTCTTTCAACTTCAACTGCAGGGTTCTCCGGCTGATTCCCAGTATATCGGCTGCTTTTGTGCGGTTGCCGCCGGTCTCCTCCAGGGTTTTCAAGATCATCTCCTGCTCCATCTCCTTCAGGGATCGCCCCGGAGCCAGATCCATTTCAGGTGCGCATTCAGCATCTTTTTCACAAAACGAGGCCGGCAGATCGTCTGGCGTGATCCGTTCGTTCCGGGTGAGGATCACCGCCCGCTCCACGGTATTTTCCAGTTCCCGGACGTTTCCGGGCCAGTCGTAGCGCATGATCAGGTCGATGGCTCTCGGAGTGAACGCCTTGATCAGCCGCCCGTTCTTCTCTGCATATTTTTTTAAAAAGAAATCGGCCAGAAGCGGGATATCCTCCCGCCGGTCCCGGAGCCGGGGGATTTCGATGTTGAAGACATTGAGACGGTAATAGAGATCCTCACGAAAACGGCCATCTCGGATCTCATCGGTCGGAACCCGGTTGGTCGCGGCAATCACACGCGTATCCACCGACAGGGTCTTTGAGCTGCCCACAGGCTCCATCTCCCCCTCCTGGAGAACCCGCAGGAGCTTTGCCTGCAGTTGCGGGCTCATCTCCGCGATCTCATCCAGAAAGATCGTTCCGGTATGAGCCCGCTGAAATCTTCCTTCACGGCGGGCAGTCGCGCCGGTAAAAGCCCCTTTTTCATGGCCGAAGAGTTCGCTCTCCAGAAGGTTTTCCGGCAGTGCCGCGCAGTTGACCTTGATGAAGGGCGCATCCTTTCTTGGGCTGTTGCTGTGGATCGCGTTTGCTATCAGCTCTTTTCCGGTGCCGCTTTCGCCGGTGACGAGTACCGTTGCCTCGGTGGGCGCGACCTGGGCCAGCAGATCGAAGAGATCCTTCATGGAGCTGCTCTTTCCGATGATCTTGTCGAACCGGTACTGGTCCGAGATCCGCTCTTTCAGATCCCGGTTCTCCCGTTCCAGGCGACGATGGTCCATGGCCTTTTCCACGGTCAGAACCAGCTCGTCCGTGTCGATGGGCTTGGTGATGTAGTCGTAAGCGCCGGTTTTCAGCGCTTTTACCGCTGTCTCCACCGAGGCGTAGGCCGTCATGATGATGATGGGAATTCCGGGGGAGAGGCGCAGGATCTTCTGCATGGCCTCGATGCCGCCCATGCGGCTCATCCGGATGTCCATGAGGATGAGGTCGTAAAATTTCTCCTCCACTGCGCGGACCGCCTCGATACCGTCGGCCGCGTGGGAGACCGAGTGGTTCCTGGCAGTCAATACCACCTCCAGCATTCGGCGGTGGGCCGGCTCGTCATCCACCACAAGGATCTCTGCGGGCATAAAAACTCCTTTACGCTGAAAAACTCCTTTACGATGTTTCCGTTGCTGCTGCTGCATCGGGCGCGGCATGCGGGATCAGAAGGATAAACCGACATCCCCTGTCCTGTCCTTCCGGAGGGCTTTGGACCTTGATCTCTCCGCGATGATCCTCGATGATCTTGTGAACGATGGCAAGCCCCAGCCCTGTGCCGCCGGGCCGATCCGTAAAGAAGGGATCGAAGATCTTCTCCCGATTTTCCAAAGAGATACCGGGGCCGTCGTCCGTCACCGAGATGGAGAGGGTTTTTCCGTCCGGCGTCAGAGCCGCTTCCACGCGGATATTCCCCCCCGGATCTGTTGACTGGAGAGCATTGAGCATCAGATTGAGCAGGGCATGGGTCATCCCGTCTTCATCGAGCAGGGCCGGGCTGGTCTCGGGTGCAACTGATACTTCCACAGACACCGATTTATTCTGTGCATCTGCGGCCAGAAGCTGTTGCACATGATCCACCAGGTTTTGCACATCTGCCGGAACCGGCTGAAACCGACGGACTCGGGAGAAGGTCAACAGATCCGTCACCACCCGGTTGATCCGGTCGATCTCCCGCACCATGATACCGGCATACTCCTGCTCCCCGGGTCGATCCTGGAGCCGGTGGTGCAGGAACTTTGCAAACCCCCGGATGGAACTCAAGGGGTTGCGCACTTCATGGGCCACCCCGGCTGCAAGCACACCCACAGCCGCCAGACGCTCCGCTCGCCGGGCCTTCTCCTCGCTCTGTTTGAGCCGCCGCTGGACCACATAATACCTAATAATCACAAAGATGAAAAAGAGGTTGCCGGCCCCCAGCAGCCCCACAATGGCCACCATGATCATGGCATGGTGGAAATCGTCCCTGCGGGCCGCCTCAAAAGGCGCCATTCGGAGCCCCAGCACAATCAGCATCTCCGCCCGTCCATCCTGTCCATTCAGTCCATCCTGTCCATCCCGAAATACCGACAAAGGCCGAGCCATCTCATAGAGAGCCGTGCTTTGGTGCGTCCTTTCCATAAGAGAGAAGCGATCCATTGCATCCCCCCTTTTTTCCGGCTTCCAAAGCGTATCGATACGATCTTCATCCGTATGAATCAAAAACCTTCCCCGGCTGTCGAGAACCCCCATATATTCCACTGCATCTCCGGAAGCCGTCTCCTTCAGGATCTGCCCGATGATATCCGGGTCGAACCCGTCCCTTCCGGCGCTGATTCTGATGCAGGATTGAACCGTATTCAGCACCGCCTCCCCTTGCCGATGGAGAAATCCAATGGCCTGGGCCCTGTCCCGGTTGAGGTTGTGATAGGTGGAAAGGCTGATGAAGACAAGCAGCGCCAGCACGCCCGCCAGGATGACCAGAGCCGGCAGATATAGTTTTCCGGATGAGATGCGGATTCGATGGCTTTCCATAAAGCTTTTCAAGTTCCATCGTTTCATATTCTTGAGCGGTTGTTGTCGATTCATAAGACAGATCAAAGATAACGGTTTCCGGAAGAAGGTGCAAATTATTTTCGCAGTTCCCTTTCCCGAGGGATTGGGGAATGGGAAAAAATTGCGCATTGGCTGCTGGTGTTTCGAAGATCAACAGGGAAATATATTTATAAATCATAGGTTTGATTCTTCTGGTATGTTTATTGCTACTCCCCTTGGAGAATTTTGAACGGACGAGATGAAAAACGATTCCAAATGAGATACTAACAGGTGAAAATATTGAAAAGCTTCAGAAACAGCGCCTTTTTCGGCTTGTTGATCTCCGGATTTTTTCTGGCGGGAGCCTTTGGAACTGCATTCGGGGAAGAATTGCCGGCGCCGGAGGTCGATATCAATGCCCGGTTGGAAGAGAATCCTTCCCTGGGGCTTCTGATGGAGGCGGCCTATGAGCAGAATCCCTCTATCCAGGCGGCCCGGGAGGGGTGGCGCGCGGCCCTGGAAGGGTTCCGGGTGACAACCGGCTATCCGGACCCGCAGTTCATGATCACCTACTTTCCCGAGCCGATCCGGACCCGGCTGGGGCCCCAGGATTTCAACGCGACGCTGTCTCAGCCCATCCCCTTTCCCGGAAAGCTCAAAAAAGCCGGAGAGGCTGTTGCGGCCGGCGCTGAACTGGCCAGGCTGATGTTGGACAAGACTGTCCGGGAGGTCTCCCTGAAGCTCCAGGAATCCCTTTGGGAGCTGTATTATATCCGGGAGGCGCAGAAAATTGCCCGCGCCAATGCGGAGCTGATCGAGCACCTTCGCACCGTGGGAGAGACCGCTCATGCCGATGACAGAGCCCTTTTTTCGGACATGGTCAGGGCACAGTCTCAGGCCGGGCAGCTCCGGTACGATCAGTTGATGCTTGCCGATCTGGAGGCCACCGAGATCGCCCGGATCAACGGGCTGTTGGACAGGGAGCCGGATGCGCCTATCGGAACCTTCACCCCGGGGCCGCGGAGCAATATGGCCTATTCCCTTGAAGATCTCTATGTGTCGGCACAGGAGGGCCGGGAGGAGATCCGCATGGAGGAGATTCGCGCGCTGCAGGCCGATGTGAAAACAGAGCTGGCGCATCTGGAGAACATGCCCGATTTCAAGATGGGAATTTTTTACGCAGCCATCGGCCATCCGGATGTCATGACCCCGCCCCCGGATGCGGGGCAAGATGCCGTTGGTCTGCAGTTCGGCTTTGAAATTCCCCTCTGGTCCGGCAAGAACAAGGGCCGGGTGGCCGTGGCCAGGGCCGAGGCCGAGAAGGCGAGGGCACAGAAGCGAGCCGAGATGGCAGCGGTTCGAACCAGCATCCGGGAGATCTGGTTTCGGATGGAGAATGCCCGGCGGCTCATGGAACTTTATGAAAAGAATCTGCTGCCCCAGGCCGAACACTCCCTCTCTCTGGCCGAGACCTGGTTCCGCGCGGGAGAGTCTGACTATTCCGACATGATCGAAACCCAGTCGGTCAGGTACAATTTCCAGCTCTCCCTTGCACGGGCACGGGCCGACTATGAGAAGTGGCACGCGCGGCTGACCGCGCTGGCCGGAACCGATATCAGCCATCGGGCCCTGGACCCTGATTCGGACCCCGATGCCGAACAAAGGGATATCGAGACGCCGGAGATGTCTCCGGAAGCGGAAGATGGGGCAAAATGATGATGAGACATCCATTTGCATATGTGCTGAGAGGGCTGCTGATATCCATTATATGCGCCTTATCTGCTGGAACCGTCCGTGCCGGATATCAGGATCTGAAAGCGGATTGGGACGCCTATAAACCGCCGGCCTATATCCGGGGAGCCGGGGAGATGGAAAAGGCGAAAACCCGGGACCAACAATTTCTGCCGCCGGCATTCCCGGCTGAATCTCCTTCTGCAGTTGCATCTGCAGTTGCAGCCGGGAATGCAGAATTCGACGCGGCCGTGGCCGAACTGAGGGCCGCCAAAGCCGATCTTGAAGCCGAACTCGGCATTTCGATCGA
>JAABSP010000083.1 GCA_011390345.1 Desulfobacteraceae bacterium | reverse complement strand
AGGTGGAGATCCTGGTCCGGGCCCGGCGGGCGAAAATCCCGGTGATCGAGGTTCCGGTGAGCGTCTGCTACCGGCCCGGCGGAGAGCGGATCTCCCATTTCCGGCCCTTTGTCGATTTCTGCAGAAACAGCGCCACCTTTGCCCGGCTGATCACCGGCCGGATATTTCTGCGGAACCGGATCGGGAAATGAGCGAGCGGTACTACCGGTTCAGCACAGCCGTTTCCAGAAAGGTCGGCGCGTGGTTCTTCCGCGCCGGGGCATGGTTCGTGGCCGCGGGATATTATATCTTCTTTCCCAAAAGAGTGGCCGTCAGCGTCCGCTTTTATCAAAAACTATTTCCGGGCCGATCTGTATTTTACGCTCTCCGGGCGTCATGGCGCCAGTACCAGGGATTCACCACGGTCTTTCTCGACCGTTTTCTTCTTGAAAAAAACGGGTATATCCCCTACACATCAAAGGGATGGGAGTACCTCGAAGAGTCTATCGAAAAGAAGACCGGCGGCGTCATCCTCATGTCCCACATGGGAAATTGGGAGGTCGCGGCCCACCTGCTCAAAAAGCGGGGGGGCGACATCCCGCTGATGCTCTTCATGGGGGCAAGACAGAAGGAGCAGATCGAGCGGATGCAGAAGGATGAACTGGCCAAGAGCGGGATTCGGATCATTGCAGCGGATGAAACCGGCGGCTCCCCCTTCGACATGATCGAAGGGATTCGGTTTCTCCAGGCGGGGGGCCTGGTCTCTTTGACCGGAGATGTAGTCCGGCACGAGCGGCAGCGGACCGTTGCGGTCGATTTCCTGGGAGAGCAGGTTCAAATTCCCGAGATGCCCCATGTGCTGGCCCTAGTTTCGGGCGCGCCGCTCTTTGTCCTCTTTGCCTGCAGAACCGGGAAGGGCCGGTATGCCTTCTCTGTGACGCCGCCCATATATGTCCGGGCCGCTTACAGAGCCGAAAAAGGAGCCGCAATCAGGGCTTCGGGCCAAATGTACGCGGCGCTGCTGGAGGAGAGGCTCCGGGAGCATCCCTTTCAGTGGTACCATTTCCGGCCATTTCTCCCCAGGAATCCATCTTGACAACGGCTCTGATTTCGTTTTTAATCCGATATTCTGTCGAAAACCCTTTTTCCGCAACTGGAAATCAAAGGGATCGTTTCCGAAAATATTTAAAGAGTAAAGAGTTCTGATTTCATATATGGCGCTATCCAGAGAGAGCATCATCCATGACCTGAACCGGATCTTTGCGGAAAACTTCGAGATCGAAGATCCGGACCCGGACGAGAACCTGAGCCAGGCCTACGAGTTTGACAGCATCGACGCGATCGAGCTGCTGGTGGAGATCGAAAAGATCCTCGGCTTCAAGCTGACCCAGGAGGAGAAGAAGCAGGCCGTGGAGATCCGCACCATCAACCAGATCTGCGACTATATGGAAGGGCTTGCGGAGGATAGAGCCTGATGGGGGAGAGAAGGGTCGTCATAACAGCGGGCTCTGCGATCACCCCCATCGGCCACGGAAAGGCCGATATCGTCAAGAGCCTGAAGCGAGGGGTCTCCGGGGTAAAGCCCCTGCGCCGGGATGACCTGCTCTCTGAATACATCCACTCCGGGGTATTCGGAACCGTGGATTATCCGGTGGAATACGATTTCGACCGCCGGTTCAAAAAGACCATGGGGCCCGTGGCATTCTACGCCTGCCAGACCGTCAAAGAAGTGCTGGAGGAGGCCGGGCTCGACCCGGATTTCATCCGATCGGGCCGGCTCGGGGTCGCATTCAGCTCCACCCACGGCAGCCCCACGGTGCAGCGGGGGATCTACCGGCAGTTCTTCAGCGGATCGTCAGAGGAGTATTCCTCGGTGAATGCGGTCGATTACCTCAAGTCGATGGTGCATACCACGGCCGTCAACATCACCAAGATGTTCGGCATCACGGGCCGGGTCATCGCCTCCTCCACGGCCTGCACCACCGGGAGCCAGTCGATCGGCTTCGGCTATGAGACCATCAAGTTCGGCCTGCAGGACGCGATGGTCTGCGGCGCGGCCGACGAGTACGATACCACGACCGTTGCGGTCTTCGACAACCTGCTGGCCTGCTCCACAGCGTTCAACGAGACGCCGCATCTCACCCCCAGACCCTTTGAGGAGAAAAGGGACGGCCTTGTAGTTGCCGAAGGGGCCGGCGCGCTGCTGCTGGAGGAGTATGAGTTTGCCCGAAGGAGAGGCGCGAAGATCCTCGGCGAGGTGATCGGCTTCTCCTGCGGCAACAACGGCGGGGATCTGATTCTGCCCAACGCGGACGGCATCAAGGCCACCCTGCTGACGGGGCTTCAGAGTGCCGGCATCGGCCCGGAAGATGTGGATCTCATCAGCGCACACGCCACCGGAACCAAGATGGGGGATGTGATCGAGGCCCAGGCCATGTCCAAAATCTACGGGGACCGGCCCCCGGTGGTTGCGCTGAAGAGCTATATGGGCCATACAATGGGGGCCTGTGGGGCCATCGAGGCGCTGATGACCCTCTATATGATGGAAGAAGGCTTTATAGCGCCGACGCTCAATTTAGAGAAGGTGGACAAGCGGTGCGCGATGATCCGCCATGTTACCGAGCCCATTCCCGACGCGGAGATCCGGATCGCCGCGGTGCAGAACTTTGCATTCGGCGGGGTCAACACCTGCCTCTTTCTCAAGCGGTTCGATGGCTGAGGGTTCAAGCGCCGGACAGGTTCTTCCCGGATATGGAGCGGTAAAACCGGCCTTTGACATCGGCGTGACCATTGCCGCTTGGATCTATTATACGCTTGGGTATCTTCTTTTTTTCGCGCCGCTCTATGTGGCTGCGGCCCTTTTTGCTTCGGATCGGCAGGAGGCATTTCAAAGGCTCAACCATCGCTTCTACCGGATCTTTTTCAGGCTTCTTCTGAAGATCACCCCGGGGCTGAGCCTCGAGGTTCCCGCGGATATCCGCGCGATCCGCTCGGCCGTGGTCGTCTCCAACCATATCTCCTATCTCGATCCGGTACTGCTGATCTCCCTCTTCCCGAAACACAGCACCATTGTAAAGGGAGCGCTTTTCAACATCCCCTTTTTCGGCCGGATGCTGAAGATGTCCGGCTATATCCCTTCGTCCGCGGAAAAAAATCCCGATCTGGTGATCCGGGGGATGGAGAATCTGCCCCGCTTCTTCGGTACGGGCGGAACCCTCTTCATCTTTCCCGAGGGAACCCGAAGCCGTAGCCGGGAGATCCGGCCATTCAACAAAGGGGCCTTCAAGATCGCAAAGCGGCAAAATGTCCCCATCCAGATCCTTTTCATCCGCAATACGGACCGGCTCTACCGGCCGGACCGCTTCTGGTTCGACACCTGCGTGGAAAATCGGATCACGGTGGAGCGGATCGGCGAACTTCTCCCGGAGACCGGCGCTTCCGTCTCCGAACAGATGGCCCGAGTGCGGAGGCAGATGGAACGGGCCGGGGGAAACAACCATCAAAACCATTGCAGCAACAATTCATATGGGGTTCTATGAAAGTCGTACTGATATCCATGCCCGATGTCGCGCCCATCATCATCCATGAGATGGCCATCCATATGCCCAATCTCGGGATCGCGAGCGTCGGGGGAAATATCGATGACCATCACGAGGTCTATACCATCGACCTGATCCGCAAGCGCCGGCAGGTCAAAAAGTACCTGACCCGTACATTGAACCGCCTCCGGCCCGATATCGTGGGGCTGTCGGCAATGGCGTGGCAGTATGAGACCTGCATCCGTATCGCGCGGCTGGTCAAGCATCTGCTGCCGGAGACAAAGGTGGTCATCGGCGGATATCATGCCACCCTCATGTCCGAAGAGATCGGCTGCTCCGATGAGGCCCGCTACATCGACTTCATGATTCGGGGCGAGGGAGAGGAGGCCTGCCGGCGGCTGGTCAATGCGCTGGAGGGAAATGACCGGATCGAAGAGATCCCATCATTGTCCTATCAAAAGGCGGGGAAATTCTTCCACAACCGGGCCGGAGAGATGCTGGACCTCTCCAGGCTGAAGCCCCCCATCCGGGACAGCCGCCGCCTCACCTGGGGCTATCATATTTTAAACAGCAAAATCGAGGTGATGGAGACCTCCAGGGGCTGCACACGCTCCTGCAACTTCTGCAGCATCCGCCATATGTACGGCAAGAGCTTTCGGACCTATCCCATCAATCGGGTCATTGCCGACATCGAGGCCATCTATTACAAAAACAGGACCCGGTGGATCTTCCTGACCGACGACAACATCGTGCTGGATAAGGAGTGGGTCTATGAGCTGAGCGACGCGATCATCGAGCAGAAGTACAAGGGGCTCAACCTGGTTGTGCAGGCCGACTGCATCTCCATGGCCAAAAACGAGCCGATGGTAAGGCGGATGGCCCAGGCCGGGTTCAAATCGGTCTTTCTGGGGATCGAAAACGTCTCTGCAAAGAATCTCGCGCGGGCCAACAAGGGCAACTCCGAAAAGATCGTAAGAGAGGCCGTGGAGGTCTGCCACAGGAACGGGATCATGGTCATCGGAGGGCTGGTGATGGGCTTTCCGGATGATGATGAGCAGTCCCTCATCGACAACTTCGCATTTTTCAACTCTTTGGAGGTTGACGGCGCGTACTGCCAGATCCTGACACCGTATCCCAAGACCGGCATCCGCCAGAGCCTGCTGGAGGAAGGGCTGGTGACCAACCCGCTCGACTACAAGAAATACAACGGCTTGTGGGCCAATGTGCGGACCAATCATCTGAGCGCAGATCAGCTCCAGTATCTCTCCTGGTATCACAAGCAGAGGGTGCTGGGCTGGTGGGAGCCGTCGGGCTTTGTCCGGCGGGACGGAAAATTGTGGACCGGGATCTGGCGGTATACCTTTCGGCCCGTGCTTCAGTATCTCTATGCGCGGAAGATGCGGAAAACCGGATGGGAGGGGCGGTATCGGGATGAATTGGCCCGGCTCTCCCGGATGAACCGGTTCGATGATATCGACGATTTTGACCGTCAAGAGGATGTGGCCTGATCCGGGTCCGATTCTGGTGAGATCATGGCCGGAGTATGGATCAGAGTCTCCAGCTGAAGGATATCATAGCCGTTCTTTTTTAGTCCTGAAATCAGTTTTTCGACCTCCTGCAGCCATGTGCGGAGGCCATCCTCGGTTCCGGGATACCGGTCGTGGAGCAGGATGATATCGTCGGGCTTGACCCGGCGCAGGATCTTGTCCGAAAGGCCGTGAATCCGCCGGTTGCCCATGTCAAAGCCCCGGCAACTGAAATTGACGGTGTAAAGGCCGTTTTTTAAAAGAACTTTTCTCAATCTCGGATTGGTTATGCCAACCGGTGGCCGGAAGATTCGGGGGAGTACCCCCAGCTCTTTGAGAACCTGCTGGGCTCTTTCGATCTCCCGGGAAAGGGTTTTTCTGCTTTTGAACATTATGAGCGGGTCATGGCCGTAGGTGTGATTTCCGATTGCATGGCCCCGGTTAAGGATCTCCCGGATCAGCTCCGGGTGTTTTTCCGCATTTTTTCCGGCCACAAAGAAGGCGGCCTTGATTTGATGCCGGTCCAGAAGGTCGAGAAGCGGCGGGGTGGCAAGGGGGTCCGGGCCGTCGTCAACCGTGAGGGCTGCCGCTCGGGTTCCGGTTTTTCCGCGGCTGATGATGGGGAGATAGAAGCCGAACCCTGGAAAAAAGGGCGCGGCAAAACAGAGTAGGACGAATCCGGCAAGGGGAATTGCAGAGAGGCAAGGGTTCAGTAAAAACAGGAAAAAAGCCAGTGTATATGCAAAGGCGCCGGTTTTTTCGGCCAGGGTGAACCTTGCGGCTTTGGTTGCGGAAACCGTTTTCATTCAGGACAAAAAGACCCAAAGGACGAAAAGGACATAAAGGACGATGGGAGCGGGAAGAGAGGCATCTCCAAGGGGGCTACGATGAATTTTGGAAATGAAGATCCCGGCAAAGGTTTTGGGGTTTCAGCCTCCACTTTGTCCACTTTCGTCCACTTTCGTCCCTTTTCAGTGGGATTTTGATTCCGGAAAACCGCCTAATGCTTCAGGTTCTCCGCGATGAACCAGGCCGACTCCGGGTTTTTTCCGGAGGGTCTGCTCTCTTTTAGAAGAAATCCGACCTTACGGATCATCTCTGAAAACTCTTCCACGGAGCGGTGATAAATTTTTTCCTTGAAGAGCCGCTGTTTCACCGCATAGAGCCGCCACAGTTTCGAGGGCTTTGCGGGGGGCGGAATTACGGCCCTTAGAATCAGGCAGCCGCCCGGTTCAAGTGCTTCTTTCAGCCGGAAGAGGGTCAGCTTCAGGTCTTCATCGTTTAAATAATGGCACATATCCAGCATAAACGCAGCATCGGCCTTCTCCGGGAATCGGGGAATCTCCGGGGCCCCTGCCGGATATGCCCGGCCTCGTTTTCGGATCACCTCCGATGCCACCCTGACCCGCTCTTGGTCCGGGTCCATGCCGTAAACCTTTGCCTCGGGAAGCCGCTCCAGAATCCAGCAGGCCGGGACGCCGTATCCGCAGCCGATGTCCAGCAGGGTTCGAATCTCCCCGCAGCGTTCTATGATTTCCGGCAATTCGTTGAACATTGGGTCCAACCGCATCTTGAAGCGGGCAAAGAGTCTGGGAATGGGTTCCATATCCCGGTATCGAAGCAGAACCCGCTCTTCTATTGAAGCGGATGGAGAAATCTTTGCATTCTGCGGTGAAAATCTCCTCTCCAGCAGCGGCGGCAGAATCAGAAACGCGCCGATCAGGGCATAGGCGATCCCCACAAAGGAGGTGAGGCCCGCACTCTTCAGCAGGGAGTGCTGCGCGATGCCGAGGCTTCCGAAGCCGATGAGGGTCGATGCCGATGCCATGAATACCGCGGTTCGGATCAACTGCAGGTTGGGATGGGACGGCTCTTTGTACCGCTGATGGGAACGGACCATGAAAAGAGAGTAGTCGATGCCCATCCCGAAGACGATGATCCCCAGCATCAACCCGGGAATATCCAGGGGATGTCCCAGCAGTTTCAGGGTTCCCAAGGTGCAGATCAGCGCGAAGATGACCGGCAGAAGGGCAATGGCCGTCAACCGCAGATCGAGAAAGAAGAAGAAGATCAGGACCGCAACGCTCAGCCCGATAATCCCCAGCATCTTCAAAAAGGTGGAGAAGAGGAGCTTTCCCAGCCGGTCCGTGAAGAGTACCGGATCGAAGATGCGGCTCTTCTCTCCGGTGAACTGCTCATAGAAGGTTTCCGGGCGGTACTTCTCCCCCGGGGTGAACGCGGAGAACTGGGTCAGGCCGGTTTTTGAATCGTCTGCTTCTGAAGACCCTGTCTCTTTGATCCCGAACAGGGGGAAAAATTTCTCCGGAAGGCGCACTTCTCCTTTCAGCGATCCGGCCTCGATCTTTCGGAAAAAGGGTTCAAAGGCATCTGCTGTAAATCCGATCGAATCCGCGCTTCGGGCAACGGCTTCTTTTACTTCCATGATCCGCTCCCGCGTCCAAAATGCTTTCCATGCGGCCAGATTTTTCTCCCGCAACCGATCCCCGGGAAAGATCATGGAAGGGATGAATCCAGAAGCGATCCGGCCGGCATCCTTCTCCGCTTCGATCTCCAGAAGAAGGTTATCCCATCGCTCCTGCAGGGCTTCGATGCTCTCCCCCTGCGCCATCAGATAGACCTTTTCGAACATCCCGCCGCCCCAGATGGCCAGAATCTTCTCCTCGGCCGCCTTTGCTTCTTTGCTCACGGTGTTCATGGCGCTCAGATCGACCCGGAACACAGGCTTTGCAAAGAGTAGGAGAACCGCGGCCAGCAGCAGGGCAGCCAGTGCGCCCTTCTTTCCGAAACCGGCCAGGCGCCGGGCTATGCCCTGCAGGGGAAGGGATCTCGGGGCCGCGGCCGGCAGGACCGGAAAGATCCTCGGAAAGACCGAATGGACAAAGAGAAAGGAGAAGCCAATGCCGAGTGCGGTGAAGAGGCCGAGCTGCTCCAGAATGGGGAAATCGCTGATGTAGAGCGCGGAGAATGCGCCCATCGTTGTCAGAGCCGCCATCAGCCCCACGGCCCGGATCTCCCGGGAAGCCTCCTTTCCCCGGGTCTCTTGGGACCGGTCCAGAAAGAGGAGATAGGCAATCCCGTGGTCGATGGTGATGGAGATGATCGCGCCGCCGAACCCGATGGCCATCAGCGAAACAGAGCGGTAGATCAGGGCGAAGACGAAGAATGCGGCCGCAGTTCCGGCCAGGGCCGGCAGAAAGGCGAGCAGCCCCATCCAGGGCCGGGGAAAGGCCAGCACCAGCAGCAGCGCGATCCCGATCGTGGCAAAGATGACGGCGCGGCTCACATCCCGCCGCGCGATGATCTCGTTGTCCAGTGCCGCGCGATAGGCCCCCACCGGCGTGAGAAGCACTGAATGCCCCCGCGCTTCGGCCTCCCCGCGGATGCGCGCCTGAAGCCCTTCCATCCACGCCGAGAGCTTCCGGGCAAACCCGGTATCGGTTCCCGATTCGACCGGGTTTGCCGTCATCAGCAGATGGTCGCCCTTCTGGGAGATCATCTGCCCCCGGTAGAATCGGACATCCGCGGCCGGCGCGAGGTGGATCAGCCGGGCCAGCACCAGATCTTTCAGCCCCAGCGGGTCTTCTGAAATATATCTTGCCGTTCCGATGCCTGTCAGATCCGAAAGCTGCCGCCGGATTTCGGCAAATCTTGCATCGATACTCTCCTGTGAAAGCCGGCGCAGCACCTCCTCTTCCAGCTCTTGGGCAGTAAAGAGCGCGGGAAGATTCTCCATGATGTGGGGGATCAGCTCCGGGATCAGCCCCCCCATCTCCCCAAAACCCACCTTCCGGAAGAGGTTGCTCTTTTCCATTGCGGCTTGCACCTGTTCCCCGTATTCGGCAAGCTCGGGAAGAGTGCAGTCCCTGCAGTGAATATCCACCGCCAACTGATCCTGGATCGGATGGTTTGCGAAGATCTCGGCCGCATCGGCAAGGACCGGGTCCTTCCGGGGCAGGTACCGGGTGATGTCGGCATCGAGATGGGTGATGGATGCGCCGGCCCATATGAGCAGCGCAATCACCAGGAGGGTTATCAGAAAAAGCCGTAGATTGAACTTTTTTGCTTCCATTACATTCGGTGACGCTGCTTTCTCTCCGGCAATTTCAGGGGTTGAAAGGATTTTTCATCTTCTATCGCGCTTGACTTCCGCGCCGGAAATGTGCAATCTATCCTGTTTAATAGAGAGATTCAACCCCAAATATAAAGACCAAATGTAAAGATAGCTCATATGCAAACAACCGGTTCACAGGGTTCGTCCATTATCAAAAGTCTCAGCCTGAAAGGGATCTTCAACAGTTTCAACAGAAGGATTATCCAGATCCCGTTCGTCCGTTCCGCGATCGAAGAGCGGGCGGATCTGAGTGCCTTCAGAGCCCGTCCAACGCCGCGCATTACTGCCGGTATTATCGTGATCATCCTCAGCTATGCCATCGGCTGGCCCGTGGTCAGCATCCTGGGCATTATCTCCATCAAAACCGGAAAACCGGGCATCCTGCTGATCGGAGGCCCTCTGGTCTATGGCTTCTCCCATCTGACATTCATCCTGGGGATGTACCTGGCTGGCATGAAATATACCCTGATCTTTTTAAAATGGGCCACCCGAATGGCCGTGGAAAGATTTTTGCCCCAGCAGACGGCGATCTCCGGCAACTCGGCAGAAATCAATCGATAGTTCATTGGCCCAACGCCGTCCTTTCGGTCTTTTTCGTCCTTTTTGTCCCTGAAGCCCGCCCGCCCAAAAATATAGGGCATAGACCGTATTTATCTCCTTTCCCGAATCCGATATTCTAGTACGGAAAAGCGACCGAAAGGAGATCTCCCCATGGAAACAGAACCAAAAATCGACGGCAGGCTGTTGTGGCCATCCCTCCTGCTCATTATCGGGTTTGTCGCGGCAATGCTGGCCTTTCCGGAGCGGGCCGGGGATGTGACGCACATCCTTCTCACCTGGATCAGCCTCAAGTTCGGCTGGCTCTTTCTCATCTTCGGGCTGGGGTGCGTTCTCTTCCTCATCTGGCTCGGATTCGGACGATACGGCCAGGTAAAATTGGGCGGCCCCGACGATGTCCCCGAGTTTTCTACCTTCAACTGGATCGCCATGCTCTTCTGCGGCGGCATGGGGATCGCGATCGTCAACTGGGCATTTGCAGAGCCGGCCTACTATCTGGCCGCGCCCCCCTTCGGCATGACCCCCTTTTCCAATGAAGCCGCGGAGTGGGCCGGGGTGTACGGCCTCTTCCACTGGGGGCTGACCCCGTGGGCGATCTATGGGGTTCCGGCCTTTGCCGTGGCCTACGCCCTCTATGTGCGGAAGCGGCCATTTCTCCGGCTGAGCACCGCAAGCGAAGGGCTGATCCGGCCCGGCTCTCCCATCGGGAGCCTCTTCGATTTCGTGGTCATCTTCGGCATCATTGGCGGCGTGGGAACCTCCCTTGGGCTGGGCATCCCGCTGGTCTCCCTGCTTGCCGGAGACATTCTCGGGATTCCCAATACGCTGGGCCTCAAGCTGGCGATCCTGCTGATCTGGACCGCGATCTTCACCACCAGCGTCTTCTTCGGTCTCAAAAAGGGCATCCGAATCCTGAGCGATATCAACCTGAAGCTGAGTCTGGCGCTGCTCCTCTATGTTCTGATCTTAGGGCCCACCATCTTCATCATCTCCCTCTGGACCAACAGTTTCGGCCTCTACCTGAAGAACTTTCTGTGGCTGAGCCTCTGGACCGATCCCATCGCACAGGGCGGCTTTCCCCAGGACTGGACCATTCCTTACTGGGCATGGTGGCTGGCGCTGTCACCCATGATGGGATTGTTCGTGGCCCGGATCTCCCGGGGCCGGACCCTGCGGGAGCTGGTGTTGGCCCAACTGCTGGGCGGCGGCATGGGCTCCTGGCTCTTTATGGGCGTCTGGGGCGGATTTGCCACGCACCTGAACATCAACAAGATCGTCAACGTCTCCGACATTCTGAAAGAAGGCGGAATTCCGGCCGCGGTGGTCGCCTGCCTCAAGCAGCTTCCGGGCTACGGATTCCTCATCGGACCCGCCTTTGCCATTCTCTGCTTCATCTTTCTCTCCACAACCCTCGACTCGTCGGCCTATACTCTGGCCTCCCTCAGCTATCGGGATCTGAAGGGAGATCAGGAGCCGTCCCGTTGGAGCCGGGTGCTCTGGGCCCTCGTCATCGCGGCGGTTCCGGTGAGCCTGCTGGCCGTGGGCGGTCTGGAAGTGGTGCAGCTCTCCTCGGTGCTGGCCGCGCTGCCCATGACACCGGTGATGTTCGTTCTTGCGTTCTCGCTGCTCCGATGGCTCAAAGCCGACTTCGGGGAACAGGTCCGCCCCAAACCGTTGACGCTCAATGCTGTTCCAGACATGGAAAAGGAGGGTTCCCATGAGGCATAGCCGCATCATTTTCGGATTGATTATTGCAATGTTTCTGCTGTCCTTTGGAACCGTCGGGGCCGAAGAACAGCCCATTGTTCTCGCCACCACCCAGTGGCCTCCCTACACCGGACACGATCTCAAAGCCGAGGGGTATGCCTCGGAGATTGTCACCCAAGCCTTCCAAAGAGCCGGATACAAGGTCATCATCAAATACTATCCGTGGCCCGACGCGCTGGAGGCGGCCCGCACCGGACAGTTGGACGGCCTCTTCCCGATCTATCACGAGACGGCCCGGGAATCCGATTTTCTCTTTCCCGATGCACTCGCCAAGAGTCCCCTGGGTCTTTTCAAACGCACCGCGCTGCCCGGCAAAACACCGCTGGGGATGACAAAATCGCTCTCCGATATCAAATATCCGGTGGACCCCCGGGTGGACCGGGAGGCCGCGCTGATGGGGCTGAAGGACTACTCCTTCGGCATCGTCACCGGGTATGCCAATCCGCCGGTCTTCGAGACCGAAGGGTTCAATGTGGTCAAGGCGGTGAATGACCGGGAGAACATGGAAAACCTGATGGAGGATCGGGTGGATCTTGCGGTCATGGACCGGCGGGTGGGGCGGTTTCTGATCCGGGAATACCATCTGTGGCGCAAGGATCAGGTGGCATTCATGGCGCCGCCGCTGGCCATGCGTTCCCTTTTTGTCGCGATTTCCAGAAAGACGGCGGAGCCGTCAGTGAAGGTGCAGGCTTTCAATCGGGGATTGGATGCGTTGAAGGCAGACGGGGTGTTGGAAAGGATTCGGGAGGCGCATCGAATTGGATCTGATTGATCAATGGGAAATCATATCTACCAAACGGAAGTGACATCAGGATAATCGAGTATTTTCTGATCCTTCGTCAAAAGTGTCAGATGATGAATTCTCGCGGTCGCAACGATCATCCGGTCGGCAGGGTCTTTATGAAAATGGCCCGGTAGCCCGCAGGATTCGAGGGCAATTGTTTCGTCCAATCGAATGACACGGGTGCCGACCTGATGCAATGCATATTTCAGCCATTCGGCCGGATGGATCTGCAAAGATATCCTGTTTCTACTGGCCATCATGGCAAATTCCCAAAGGGAAATGGACGCTATAAATATCTCTTCGGCCTCGGCATTTTCAATAATTTCAAAAGCGGCCTGTGACAACTTGTGCGGTTCACTGATGGCCCACCACCAGACATGGGTGTCCAGCAAGATGCCAGGCATCAGTCCACTTCCCATTCGTCTTCAAAAGGCGCTGTCAAATCCCCGATCGTTTCTCCCACCCCGGTCAACGATCCGATAAAGGATGAACTTCGTTGAACCGGCTGATAATGAACCAGTTTTGCCACCGGTCTGCCATCTTTCAGGATAATGACATCCTCGCCGGAAATATGGATTTGATCCAAAATCTTCAAACAGTCTTTTTTGAAATCAACCGCATTGATCTCCATGCTTCTGCTCCCATTTTGGCGGATTGCCTGCTTTGCTGTTTGCAGCGTATCACAGGGCCGGAATACAGGCAATACCAAATGCAGACGCCATTTTTAAAGAAAAACCACCATTCCCCTTGATCCAAACCCCGGGAACCGGTAGACTCCTCATGGATCGAAGAACAAAAACGCTTCGAACGGAGAGGAGATCATTATCGGAAGGAACCGGTGTTTCAGGATCATTTAAAAAGATTGAAGCCGGGCCGCATCCGGACCATCTTCTGCGACGGGCCCGCGGAAGTACTCGCAGAGATCGAGCTGACCGGCCTACCCCAAGGCGACGGCCGATCCCTTGCGGTCTGCAGAATCGGGCAGCTTCCCGGCATCGACGGGCTGCTTTCGATCATGGTCGAGGCGCTTGCCGATATTGCCCTCGCGCTTTTTCCGAACTGGTACAAGGGCATGCCGGATCTCCGGGATGCCCATCCCCTGACCGTGGAGGAGGCGGTTCGATCCGCGGCACTCAGCAGGCCCGGCATCTCCGATTCATGGCTTCGCGCTGCTGCTGCCCTCTGCCTGAAGGAACGCTCTCCCCTGCCCCGGCGCTATTCCCGTGAGATTCAAGCGGCACAGCTTTCTACAGCCATCGGCGGAGACGCGCTCTGCTTTCTCCTGGCGATGGAGGACCCGAATCCGGGTTCGGAAAACCTGCTGGGACTGACAAAGGCCGCGGAGTGGTTCACCCGGGTGACCGGATCGGGCGTTCTCCTCCTGTTTGACGATGGCCTGTCCGATCATCCCTCCCTGGCGCGTCTGCTTTACGACGCAATCCATCCAGCGCGGAAGACGCCTCCACAGAAGACTTCCGCGCCGGAAAACGAGGCCAAACACACTTATCAACCAGTCAAAGGCCACCCCCACCCCTTCAGCCCCGGAGAACAGATGCTGGCCCGCCGCTTCTCGGCAGACGGAGAACTCTCCCGGCTCTTCCGGTTCAATCAGACCGTGGAGACAGTCCGGCATCATGCCTTTATGGTGGATCTGCTATGGCCCGAGGGCAGGCTGGTGGTGGAGGTGGACGGATACGCCAGCCACAAAAGCCGGTTCGCGTTCCGGGAGGACCGGAGACGGGATTATGAACTGCTGATCAGCGGATATCTGGTGCTGCGGCTCACCCATGAGGAGATCATGGAAGATCCTGCGATGGCCGTGGACAAGATCCGGGATCTGGTCGATTTTCGAAAAGGAACCCTGCAAGCCCCATTGAAGCAAAGGAAACAGAGATGAGTTTTAAACCGAACCCTATGCAGACCCTGGTGCTCTTCCGGCTGCTCTTCACCGGCGAGGAGCCCAAAATCTCGGACATGAAACAGCTCAACCCCAAAAACCGCAAAGCCCTTGCGGATGCCGGTCTCATCGAACTGGAAAAGCGCGGCAGAGCCCAGCATATCCTTCTGACGGATAAAGCATGGGCATGGGCACAGGAGAATCTCGACGCCGAGATATCCCGGCAGGCCCGCACCAATGAGGCTTTCGAAGCCCTGCTCCTCCGCTTGAAGCAATTTTTGAAGATCAAAGAGATCCCGCTGGCCGGGTTCATGGCCGCGGCCCAAATGGCGGCGGCCCCGAATGGGAAATCGGACGCCCAACCGGATCAGGTGCAAATGCAGGACCCTAATGGGGATCTTTACGAAAGAATCCGAAAGATCTGCTTTGCCCTGTCCGACGGCAAGCCCAATGTCCGGATTCGGCTGAAGGATCTGCGGAAACAGATTCCTGATGTGCCCAGGGATGTGCTGGATGGGGCCCTCCTCGATCTGCAGAAGGCCGGGCGCCTCGTCCTCATGCACCTGGACGACCCCCAGGAGCGGACCCCGGAAGACGAGGCGGCCGCGATCGATGTTCTCGGCTTCAAGCGCCATATCCTCTATATGGAAGGATAGTCGAGATGTCCGACTGGAAGGCCCTCAGGGCCGTGGATTTCAACTGGCTCATGCGGCTGGAGAGCGTCTGGGAGGAGACGGGGCCCCATGTTCCGGACCTGAACCGGCCCGTCCGGGAGGAGATCCTGGCGGTTCTCGATGAGATGGAGGAGAATCCCGATGCCGCCACTCCATTGGGCCGGATCCTCGTCGGGGGCGCGGGGGCCGGGAAGACCCACATGCTCGCCTCCCTGCAGCGGGAGATCCGGACCCGGGACAGCGGCTTCATCCTGATCGACATGACCGATGTGAAGGATTTCTGGGAGACCGCGCTGCTCGGGTATCTCAGTTCCCTGCAGCAGCCCTTCCGGGAGGGAAGGACTCAGGGGGAGCTGCTGCTGGAAGGGATCATCAGGCTGCTCCTGCCGAAGGAGAATCCCAGAAGCATTGTGGACCGGCTCCCCCGGGACGGAACCCGGCTCAAGGGGAATATCGACCGGATCATCGGCGCGCTCTCCCGCAGATACGGGAAAGAGACCCGGCAGCACCATGATGTTCTCCGGGCCGTCTTTCTGCTCCACGCCAAGGATATCCGCCTCTCCAATCTCGGATACAGTTGGCTCCAGGGAATTCCCCTGGAGGCCGAAGACCGGCGGGAACTCGGCTTTATCGCGGCTTCCAAAGCCCCGGTCGATATCATCAAAGGGCTCTCCTGGCTCATGAGCCTGCAGGGCCCGACCCTGGTGGCCCTGGATCAGCTCGATTCGATCGTGCAGCAGCACCATACCCTCTCCGGAACGAGGCCCGACGGGGATCTGGCCGACGAGCAGCTCGCATCCCTTTCCATCATCGAGGGGATCGGCAATGGCCTGAGCGCGCTGGTGCGCAGCGCGGCCCGGCGGACCCTGGCCGTGGTGACCTGTTTCGAATCCACCTGGGAGATCCTGCGGGGAAAGGCGCTGAAATCGGATACGGACAGCTATCAATCGCCCAAGGCCCTGCAGCCCCTGACCCGGGGCGAGATCTCGAGGCAGTTGATCGAGGCCCGGCTCCGGCACGGCTTCGACCGGATCGGCTTCACCCCGGCCTATCCCTCCTGGCCCTTCAGACCCGAGGCCTTCGCAGGGACCGCGAGCATGGCCCCCCGGGAGATCCTGATGCTCTGCGACAGCCACCGGAAGGCGTGCATCCGGCAGCAAAAAGCGATCGAGATTTCCGATTTCGCACAGGCCCAAAAGGAGGAGAATGGCCCGGGCGCGGAATCGGGGGACCACCCCCTGGACCAATGCCTGAAAAACCTTCAGGCAAAGGCGCCGATCCCGAAACTGCTGGACGAGAAGAACGAAGACGCGCTCCTCTGCCCCCTGCTCCGGACCGCATGCCGCTGTCTCATCCGGGAGCGGCCCCCGGCCGGGGATGTGGATGCGGCCGTGGACACCTCCTTTGGCGGGGGCCGGAACTTCAGCCCCCTGCACGCCCGCATCCGGCTGATTCACCGGGATCAGGACGATCTGGAGAAGCACTACTGCATCCGGGCCGTTCAGAAGCATCACCCCATCGCGTTCCAGGCCCGGGTCAAGGCGGCCGTCACCGCATCGGGCATCGACCGGAACCTGAAGTTCCGCCACCTGATCCTGGTGCGCACCGGGCCGCCGCCGTCCGGGGAGAAGTCCGAAGAGATCGTTGCGCGGTTCCACAAGGCCGGGGGCCGGTTCGTATCGCCCGATCCTGAGGAGCTTGGGACCCTGTGGGCCCTTTACCGGATGGAGAAGGAGGCGGCCCCGGATTTCGGGGGATGGCTTCGCTCCCGGGAGCCGGTATCTGGCCTGAAGATGATGAAGGATGCGATGCTGGTCCGGCCAGATCATGAACCCGAACCATCGAAACCGGCAGCGAATGGGGCGGAATCGCATCCACGGCCCCAGGAGAGACCTGCCCTGCCAGAACCGGAGATTGCGCCGAATCCGAAACCCGGGCCGGCGCCGGCCCAAAATCCGGAAAGGAAGCCGAAACCGGCTTCTCCGGCCGTATCCGACACCAAGCCCTTCTCCGGACAAATGCCCCTCGGCAGGATTCTGGAAGGCGGCCGCCCCGTCCGCACATTGACCGTCGATCCTGGGCTCCTGGCCCGCCATGTGGTGGTGCTGGCCGGCAGCGGCTCCGGCAAGACCGTGCTGGTGCGCCGCCTGGTGGAGGAGGCCGCGCTTCTGGGCATCCCGTCGATCCTGATTGACGGGGCAAACGATCTCTCCCGAATGGGCGATCCCTGGCCCGAGGGCTCCGAATCCCGGACCGACACTGACCGCGCCAAGGCCCGGCGCTTCCACAAGGAGACCGAAACCGTGATCTGGACCCCGGGCCGGGAAAAGGGCAACCCCCTAACCCTGGAGCCCCTGCCTGACCTGACCGCAGTCGCGGACGACCCGGACGAGCTGGAGCAGGCCGTGACCATGGCTATGGAAGCCTTCCGGGAGATAGCGGCCCCGGGCAACTCCCTGGCCGCGCGAAAGAAGCTCGGAATTTTATCCGCGGCCCTGCACCATTTTGCCAAAGGACCCGGCGGGGGGCTGGAAGAATTTGTGGCATTTCTGTCGGACCTGCCCCATGCGGCCTCCGGGGAGATCGGCGACGCGCCCAAGGTGGCCAGAGAGATCGCGGACAGCATCCGCGCGGCTGTTCAGACCAACCCCCTCCTGCGCCAGCGGGGCGCGGCCATGGACCCGGGGATGCTCTTCGGAGAGGAGAATCGGGAAAAGACCCGGATCTCGGTGATCAACTTCGTGGGCCTGCCCCAGCCCATCAACCAGCAGGTCTTTTTGAACCAGCTCTCCATGACGCTCTTCTCCTGGATCAAGAAGCACCCGGCCGCGGGGGACAGACCCATCCGGGGATTGTTCGTGATCGACGAGGCCCGGGATTTCGTGCCGTCGGTCCGCGCCGCACCCTGCAAGACCAGCCTGCTGCGCCTGACGGCCCAGGCCCGGAAATACGGGCTGGGGATGGTCTTTGCCACCCAGTCCCCCAAGGATCTGGATCATACGGTGGTGACGAACTGCGCCACCCAATATTACGGCAAGGCCAGCTCTCCCAACGCGATCAATGTCATCGCGGATCAGTTGCGCCTGCGGGGCGGCGACGGCGCGGACATCCCCGCGCTGAAGACGGGGCGGTTCTATCTCTACACCGAAAATTTGGATGCGCCGGCCAAGGTGCAGGTTCCGCTCTGCCTTTCCCACCATCCGCCCAATCCGCTGAACGAGACCGAGGTGCTGGAGAGGGCTGCGCGGTCCCGGCGGCGGATGGGGCTATCGGCAGACAATGGAAAATAAAGACAAGGATGCGATTATGGAAGCAAATGAATCAGAGGTCACAGAGAAGCAAACCATTGACCGGTTCATCGATAAATGGAAAGGTTTTCTAAAAGGAAGCAATCCGGATGACGCAAAATTCAAATACCTGAGTGAAAAATACAAATGAACCGAGCTGTCCGGGGGAATTTCAATCTCCGGCAGTGATCTGCCAGTGGCCGCCCCGGGCCGGCCCGATCCGGCGGATCATTCCCCTTTTCCGCAGCCGGTCGATGTTCTTGCGGATCGATTCTCTTGATTTTCCGGTGATCTGAGCCAGTTGAACATAGGTAACTGCCGGATCATGCTGCATCCGGTTCAGGATATTCTGCTGCAGATCCGACAGATTTTCAGGCAACCTTTCGGGCAACTTTTCATACAACCCCTCGGGCATGTCAGGGCCTTCGGCGTCGCCATGAGACGGCACGGAAATCAGCTCGATTTGGAAGAAATCCCCCTTCTCCCGCATCTCCATCCGGATCTCCGGATATTCTTCCTTCAGCCATTTGCGGATGCGCACAAAGCCTGTGCCGTATTTTTCGATCTCTCCCATCAGATAAAACGCGTCTGCCAGCAGCCGGTTGCGGATGGCCGAGACATAATCGTCTCCGTGCAGGTCGTCGAGGGTCAGATCCCCGTAAAGCCTTCCGGGGCTGGTGAAGATGATCCGGTGATCGAAGATCTTGATCACGATGTCGGATGCGCTCTTGTATTCCCGATGCACGGCCGCGTTCAGCAGCAGTTCCCGGAGCGCTGGCAGGGGATACTGCCAGCGCTCTTTTCGCTGCAGGCTTCCATCGAAATGGAAGGAGAGGTTGATGTGCTTTTTGATGAAGAGCATGGCCGCATCGAGCCCGGTCATCAGCGGATCTTTGATCAGCAGGTCATCCAGGATCGTATCCGGCCCCTTGAAGCGGCCGATGTGGATGGAATAGCCATGATTCCCGAACAGGAGTATCGCAGCCAAAGTCGGCCTGCCGTTTTGGATGAGCTTGAGCTTGGTCAGGTTGGTGAAGAGGTCGTCTTGGAGGTTGATGCGGCCCGTGGATCGGGCTTTTTCGAGGAATTTTTCCATCAGTCCGGTATCCAGAGACTTCAGACTCTGTTCCAGAGGATAGGCATCATAGGAGATGTTCAGGCTCTGCTGCTGCAGATCGACGATCTCATCGAGGCTCAACAGGTGATTGCTGTTTTTGACCCGCTTGTAATAGCGGTTTCTGCAGGCAACCGGTTTGACGGGATATTCGTGGATTTCGAAGACCAGCACATCCTTTCCGTCTATATCGAGCAGTGTGATGTGCGGGAGGATCTGCGGATAGGTGGCGAGCTTGATTTCATTCAGATACCGCTGTTCCGTCTCGGGGCCCACACGGATGTCCGTGGGACGGCCATTGTTATCGACGCCGACGATGACCTTTCCCCCGCGGGTGTTGGCAAACGCGGCCAGGGAGATGATCACTTCCTTGCCGAATGCGGATTTGAATTCGACGGTTTCCGATTCTCCGGTTTTCAGGATTTTGTGGATGTCCATGCGCTTTTCTCTTCTCGATTGTGTGACGCGGGTTATGCCGGCTCAGATTTCCGTAAAATCGGCCAGCGGCCCCCATTGCCAGTCATCGACGGTCCGTTTTTCGGTGTTGAAATTGATCCCCATGAGAAAGATCTTCTTCTGCCCGTGAATGCATCCCTGGTAGTACTTCTTCTCCAAGATCTGGCGGATGGCCGCTTTGGAATTCCGGTTGCACTTCAATTCGATGATGTAGATCCGGTCTTCGGATGTCAACATCAGGTCGATTCTACCGTGGCTGGTCAGCACCTCGGTCCGGACATCCGCGCCCGATGCCGCAAGCATCAGGTAGAAGACCGTATGATAATAGGCTTCATCCTGACCCGCGATCTGGGAATACGGAATCGCGGCCAGTATGGATTGTACGGTCTCAATGAATGCTTCGGGCTGATCCTTTTCAAGATGAATCGGCAGCAGTTTGTATGCGCCCGACAACCGGACATCGGCAAGCTGGGTGAGGTCGTTGAAGAGATAGGAGAGAAAGGAGACCCGGACTTCCTGGTTCGGATATCCCATGTGAAAGAGGATCTCATCGTAGTGGCGGATGGTGATGTATCCGGTCTGGAAGAGCAGCGGCTCCAGGGAGAGGCGGTCCAGATCGTATACCGAGAAGTATTCCCGGGGCAGCTTCAGGGACTCGACATCGGTCACCGGGTACTGCTTCTCCCGGATCAGGTGGACAAGAAAGGCCGGTGTGGCGGTCTCGAACCAGTAGTTTTCGAACTTTTCCGCATCGAACATCCGGACCACGGAGAAGGGGTTGTAGACCCGGATTTCGCTTTCGGTAAAGCGGTATCCGTCGTACCAGTGTTCGATCTTTTTCAAAATCTGTGAAGGGTCTTTTCGGAGCTTTGCCGAAAGGCTCTGGATACAGGAATCGAAAAAGGCCGACAGCTCTTCTGCGGTATATCCCAGCAGATCGGCATACCGCTCCCGCATGGTGATGTCGTTCAGGTTGTTCAGGTCCGAAAAGATGCTGACCCGGGCAAATTTGGAGATCCCGGTGATGAAGACAAAGCGCAGGGCCGACGAGACATCTCCGGATTTGATGACCCCGAAGAAGGATCGCAGGATCTCACGGTTTTTTTTGGCCAGTTCGATGCCCGAAGGGCCCTTTCCCAGATGCTCGATGATCGGCTTGTCGTATTCATCCATCAATATGACAACCGGGGCCCCGGACTTTTCGGCCAGATCGACGATGAGCCTTGAAAACCGCCAGGGGAGCGATCCGCGTTCCGAGGCGAGGCCCAAGGATTGCGCGGTCTGCCGCACCAGGATCTTCAGGTCCGCCTCGAGGCTTTCCGGAGAGCGGGAGGAGATGCTGCTGAAGTCGATCTTGATCACCGGATAGGGCTTCCAGTCCCAGTCGCTCTTTTCGATCCAAAGCCCTTTGAAGAGCGCCTCCTTCCCTTTGAAAAGGTTCTCGAAGGTGGAAATCAGCAGAGATTTGCCGAACCTTCGGGGACGGGCGAGAAAGTAGAAGCCCTGGAGGGGGCGGGCCATCTCGTAGATATGGCGGGTTTTGTCCACATAGAGGAAGTCTCCCAGGATCATCTTTTCGAAATCCTGGATGCCGACGGGGAGGTATTGGGGCATGGGATGTTCTTTCATATCGGGGTATCCATGAGGGCTTTCAACGG
>JAABSP010000082.1 GCA_011390345.1 Desulfobacteraceae bacterium | reverse complement strand
GAAGCCGCGTACATCCTCATCACCGGCGTCGTGCCTTCGGACTGGTCGGACGACGCCCTCCGGGATGGGCGCATCCTCGCCCTCGAACCCAAGCCGCTGAACATGGACCGGTTGTTGAAACGCATCGAAGGGGTCGCGGCCCGGCGTCGGGGGGCGTCCGTGCCGGATAACGGAGGGGCGTCATGATGGCGGGGCGAAGTCGCCGGAAGCCGCTTTTTTGTCTGCTGATGGTCTTGCTCTTGTGGTTTCCGTGGACGCCGTCGGCGTGGGGCGATGATCGCGGACCGGCCCGGGTACTGGTGATCCATTCCTACCACAAGGGGTTTGCCTGGACGGACAACATCGCTCGCGGGATGGACGCCGTGTTGACCCATTCCGGGCTGGAACCGGAAATCTACGTGGAATACATGGACACCAAACGCTTTCCGCCGGAGGCGTCCTTTGCGTATCTGGAGGAAATGTTTCGCCGGAAATACCAGCGGATCGCCTTTGACGTTATTCTCCTTTCCGACAACAACGCATTGACATTTGCGTTGTCCCGGCGAGACGCGCTTTTTCCCGATGTTCCCATTGTCTTTTGCGGCGTCAACAATTTTTACATGGCCCTGCTCGACGGACAGCCGGCCATCACGGGCGTCGCCGAGGAGATCGATGTCGCGGGGACCATTTCGCTGGCCCTCCGCATCCTGCCGGGCATCAAGCAGTTTGTGGTGGTCAACGACCGAACCCCCACCGGCCGGGAAAATCTGAAAAAGTTTCAAGAGGCCGCCGCTGAATTCTCGGACCGATCCGTTTCTTTCGAAGTGCTGGACAATCTCACCGCTGCGGAATTGCAATCCCGCCTTTCCGGTCTGCCCGCCGACGCGGCGGCGCTGGTTTTCACCTTCCATCGGACCCGGGACGGCCAATGGCTGTCCATGGCGGAATACCTGAGACTGATCCGGGAAAGCTGCCCCGTCCCGATCTTTTCATTCTGGTCGCATTACCTGGGACACTACGTTGTGGGGGGCGTCATGGTGGATGGAGAGGCCCAGGGGAAAATTTGCGCTGAATACGCCGTGCGCATTCTTAAGGGCGAATCGGCGGACGCAATTCCCGTTTTGGTAAAAAGTCCGAACATCCCCATGCTGGATCACCGCCAGCTCCAGCGGTTTTCCATTCCGGAATCCCGCCTGCCCGAGGGCGGCGTCGTCGCTTTTGCGCCGACAGGCTTTCTGCACCGCTATCGCTCGACCATCGCATGGGCGATCTCTTTTGTCGTAGCACTGATGGCGTTTACCATCGTTCTGCTGGTCAACATGGCGCGCCGGCGCCGGATGGAAAAAGCGCTTCGGCAAAGCGAAGAAAAATTTCAGAAAGCGTTCCATTCCTGCCCCGCTTTCATGTCCATATCGACCCTCGATGAAGGCCGGTTTGTCGAAGTGAACGCTGAATGCCTTAAATTGATAGGGTCTTCCAGGGAAGATGTCATCGGGCGAAAAGCCGTCGATGTCGGTCTCTGGGATAAAACCGCCAGAGAACCCATATTAACGGAACTCAAGCAGAAGGGGCATTCCCACCATAAGGAGATCGAAATCCGGTCGAAAACCGGTGAGGAATATCATTTGCTGTGGTTCGGGGACGTCGTCGCCATCGGCGGCCGGGAATGTCTTGTCGTGACCGGATACGATCAGACGGATCGAAAGCGGGCGGAAGAAGAATTGCTGAGATACCGGCGGATCGTGTCGGCGAGCCCGGACGCCATGGCCTATATCGATCAGGACTATCGCTACCGAATCATCAACGATGCCTACGAAAGGTTTTCTGATACGAAACGAGAAGCGTTTCTCGGAAAGACGGTGCCCGAATACCTGGGCGAGGATATCTTTCGGGAAAAAATCAAACCCCATTTTGACAGATGCCTGGAAGGCGAAACCATTCAGTATGAGGACTGGTTTGAATATCCGACCTTGGGCAGACGATATGTACAGGTTACCTACTTTCCTTTCAGAGACAGTGACAATGAGGTCAGCGGCATTGTCGCCAACACCCGGGACCTTACCGAGTTGAAACGGGCGGAAGAACGGCTTCAGGCCAGCCTTATCGACCTGGAACTGGCCCAGCGGATCGCCCACATCGGCAACTGGACCCTGGACCCGGCCGTGGGCGTCCCGGTCTGGTCAGACGAGGTCTATCGGATCTACAAGCGGGACCCCGCCCTGGGGCCGCCGGCTGTCGCGGATTATCAAAAAATGTACCCCCCCGACCAGTACGCGATATTCCATGGCGCGATTCAGAGCGCTATCCGGGAAGGGAAACCCTATGACATCCAGTTGAATCTGACGTTGCCCGGCGGAAATAACAAATGGGTCCACGCCATCTGCAAGCCAGACCCAACCCCCGCACCGGCCGGTCATTTTCTGCGGGGCACCATTCAGGACATTACCGATGCGAAAAAGGCGGAGGAAAAACTCCAGGCCTATTCCTACCGCCTCGAAGAGATGGTCGATGCGCGGACAAAAGCGCTGGAAGACGCCCAGGCCGAACTGCTTGTAAAGGAGCGGCTGGCGGTCCTCGGCCATTTCGCCGGCAGCATTTCCCATGAAATCCGCAATCCGCTGGCGGCCATCGACAGCTCGGTTTATCTGCTGAAACTGAAGATGGAAGGGGCCGATAAGAGCGTCCTCGATCACCTCGACCGGATCACGTCGAACGTCCGCAAGGGCGCGGCCATCATCGAGAGCCTGCTCAACCTGTCCCGAATGGAAAAACCCCGGACGGCGGAAACGGACCTGATGGCCCTGGTCTCCGAAACGCTGCGGTCCGCCAATGTCCCGAAAACCGTCGAAGCGCGCATCGACGCGCCGGATGAACCATTATGGGTCGATGTCGATGCCGAGCAGATCCGCATGGCTCTGAAAAACATCATTAATAACGCGGTCCAGGCCATCGAGGGATCGGGAACGCTGACCATCGCGGCCCGGCCGTCGGACGCCGGCGGGGTCGAACTATCGGTGACCGACACCGGCCCGGGCATCGCCCCCGGGCACATCGAAAAGGTCTTCGAGCCCCTGTTTTCCACCAAGACCCACGGCATCGGGTTCGGGTTGTCCATTACCAGGATGATCGTAGAGAATCATGGGGGGACGATTCATGCCGAGTCGCCGCCGGATGGCGGCGCCCGGTTCGTGATCACGCTCCCCCAGAGCCAGACCTGCGAGGTTTTAAAAACCTCGCAGGTCTCATAAGACCTCCGGCTGGACCTGGAAAAGGCCATCCCCTGGGGACTGGTCGTGTCGGAACTGGTCGCCAACGCCTTCAAACACGCCTTTCCGGCGGATGCCGATCCCCCGCCCGACATGTCCGGCCGGCGGCCCAAAATCCGGATCGAGATGCGCAAAGAGGGGGACGTCTACACGGTGATCGTCGAGGACAACGGCGCGGGCCTGCCCCATGATTTCGACTGGCGCAACGCGCCCGGCCTGGGGATGACCCTGGTCCAGAGCTGGGCCGAACACCAACTGGAGGGGACGATGGAAGCAGAGACCCGGGACGGGGCGCGGTTTACGGTCACATTTCCGGATTAGGGGGGGTCGATGACCGGCATGTGTTCGGGTTCGACAAGATATACTTGTAATGGCGCGGCATAATTGACTTGTCAATATACGACATAATATACTTGTAAAAGTACGGCATTTATGAATTGAAATTGTCCGGATGGAGGGGAGGCATGGCGACGCCGAACGAAAAACTGGCGGCCTCTTTGGCGCGGCTTCAGGCGCTTCAGAGGGGCGGCAAACGCGTTTTCCGAACGGGTGAACTGACGCGGGTCCATCGCGAGCGTCTGTTGAAGAACGGATTTGTCCGCGAGATCATGCAAGGGTGGCTTTTTTCTTCAGGCGCGCACGTAAGAGAGGGCGATACGACGCCCTGGTACACCGCCTTCTGGGAATTTTGCACGCGCTATTGTCAACACCGGTTCGGCGATGAGTGGCATCTGTCGGCCGAGCAGTCGCTTCTTCTCCATGCCGAGAACAGCGTGATCCCCCGCCAAGTGGTTGTCTACACGCCGGCCGGCGGAAACAACACCCTTCAATTGCCGTTCGATACATCGCTTTACGATCTCAGAGAAAAGCAGTCGCCGCCCGAGCCGGACATCGTCGTGCGGAACGGTTTGCGGCTTTACGCCCCTGAAGCGGCGTTGGTCCGGGTTCCCGATGCGTTTTATGTCCGAAACCCCGTCGATGCGGCGACAGCCCTCATGCAAATTCGGGAGGCATCCGATGTCCTGGGGCGATTGCTCGACGGGGGGCATTCGGTCGTGGCCGGACGGCTCGCGGGCGCGTTCCGCCATGTCGGCCGGGACGATATCGCCGACGACATCCTGGACGCCATGTCGGCGGCCGGATACGACGTGCGCGAAAAAGACCCATTCAGATCAGGGCGTCGGTTCGGCGCCGTCGGCGGCGCCGCCGCGCCCATCGAGAGGCGAATCCAGATTTTTTGGGCGTCCATGCGGGGGGCCGTGATCGACATTTTCCCCGATGCGCCCGAACCGATGGAAGACAGAGACGCCTACATGCGGTTTATCGACGACATCTATCAACACGATGCCTATCACTCGCTCTCTATTGAAGGATATATCGTGACGCCCCGACTGATCCAAAAAGTCGCGTCGGGAGATTGGCGTCCGGAAAGCGATGCGGAAGATCGAAGAGATCTCGATGCGCTCGCGGCGCGCGGCTACTGGCAGGCGTTTCAGCTTGTGAAGGACGCCGTGGCCGCGGTACTCGACGGAGAAAATCCCGGCCCGGTCGCCGCCGCCGCGCACCGCCAATGGCATCGCGAGATGTTTCAGCCGTGCGTTCAGGCGGGCTTAATGCCGCCGTCGGCCCTCGCGGGATACCGAAACATCCCTGTTTTCCTGCGCGGCTCGCGTTACGCGCCGCCGAGATGTGAAGCGGTTCGCGATGCGTTGCCGGCGCTTTTCAGGTTGATCGGGGAAGAGCCGGCGCCGTGCGTCCGGGCCGTGCTGGGCCACTGGCTTTTCGGCTACATTCATCCCTATGCGGACGGAAACGGCCGCATCGCGCGGTTTCTCATGAACGTCATGCTGGCTTCCGGCGGTTATCCATGGACGGTCATCCGCTTCGAAGATCGCGACGCCTATCTGGCCACGCTTGAAAGCGCCAGCATCGACGTCGACATCGAGCCCTTTGCACGGTTTATCGCGCAACGCGTCAACGCGTCGATATCGGGGGCGGGACCATAGACCTGCGAGGTTTCCAAAACCTCGTAGGTCTGGCGGCACGAGGATCTCGCGAACACTGTAAAAGACATCCGGCTCTTCAAACCGTTCTCCCAGATTGACGCATCCACAACGCGAAAATACGGCGGCACCGGCCTCGGCCTCGTTATTTCATCCAAAATTGTCGAACTGATGGGGGGCCGGATGTCGGTTGAAAGCGAACCCGGGAACGGTGCGACCTTTTCTTTTACCGTCTGTTTTGAAAAGTCGGAGGGCATTCCCGAACCGGTTTACGGTTATGATGATGATGCGCCGCTCCCGGAATTCGAAATCTCCTGTATCCGGGTTCTGATGGCGGAAGACAACCTGTTTAACCAGAAGCTGGCAAGGATTCTTCTCGAAAAGTCAGGATTGTGCGTCGATATCGCTTCCAATGGAGAAGAAGCGGTTGAAGCCGTTCGGAAGGGGCAATACGATCTGGTGCTGATGGATGTTCAGATGCCGGTGATGGACGGCATACAGGCGACCGAAACAATCAGAGAAGAGCAATTCCAAATTCCCATTGTCGCCATGACGGCGAACGCGACCGCGGAGGACCGGTCCAGGTGTCTGGATGCGGGGATGAATGACTACATTTCCAAGCCGATCGATCAGGAAAAACTCCGGAAGGCCATATCCGGCCAGATGAAAAGGCTTTGGGCCGGCAAGACGGATGAAACAGATGAACCGGTCCGACCTGATGATACTGCGGACATATTTGACAGGGAAGCATTGCTTCAGAATCTCGGTAAAGATGATGAACTGATGAAAAAAATCCTGTGCATTTTGCCTGAACAGCTTGACAAGGCTATCCTGGATTTGAAAACAGCCATTGCGCAAAAACCGGATACCCTGGATATTCAAAGATATGCGCATACCATAAAAGGAATAGCGGCAAACTGCTTTGCAAAACGGCTGAAAGAAGCAGCCTGGCAGGTGGAGCAAGCCGCGGCAAACAATGAATTGAAACTTATGCGGTCATCGATGAAAGAACTTGAGGCGGAAAGCGGACTGCTGATGGAGATCGTCAACGGAAGGTCTGATGATCCTTGAAAACCACGGCGGGACGATCCGGGCCGAATCGGAACCGGGAAACAGGGGCGGTGTTTACTTTCATTCTGCCATGTAGTCATGGCTGCAAAAGAGAAAGACCTCCGAGTTTTCAGAAACCCCGGAGGTCACTGACATGTCGTTTCAAACCTGTCCGAAGACCCCGTGTTTCTAAGGGTTGACCCCGAACAGGTCCGCATGGCGATCAAGAACATTGTCCAAAACGCGGTTCAGGCGAGGGAGGCGGCGACGGCCTTCAGATCCTTACCAGGGCCTTTTCGAAACGAGCCTGCCGGGAACTTGGCGGCGCGACCGGTCGATACCGGCCGATATGCTTTTCGATACTGCTGATCCTTGCGGCCGGGTCCGGATGGGTCTTTGCAAAACCGAGCCCGCCCGGATCGAGGCGCTGTTCCATCTCCATGAGCATATCGGCCAGTCCGTTGGGATCGTAGCCGAGCCGGCCCATAATAGTTGCGGCCGCCTGGTCCGCGCTGTATTCATAGGATCGGGAGTAGCCGTTGTTGATCAGGGTCTTGGTGATGTCGGTGATCGCGCCTTCGAAGGCTTGGGTAAGATTGGCAAGATCCTGGCCCGCAAAGGTCTTCGCGCTCTCAACGCCGATGATCGCGATGGCCGATGTGATCCGGGATTTTTTGATGGCCTGGAGCCCGTGCTGCAGTTGGACATGGCCGATCTCATGCGCGAGGACTGCGGCTGCGGCATCTTCGCTACGGCAGCAGCGGAGCAGGCCCCGGGTGACGAAGATCAGGCCCCCGGGCGCGGAGAGCGCGTTGATGTCGTCCGAATCGAGGATCAGAAAATGGTATCCTCCGTAGGTCTGGGGCATGTCCGAGACCTGCGCGAGGCTCTGGCCCAGCAGGTTGACGTATCGGTTGGCATTGGTATCAGAATAGGGGCGATACTTTTCCAGGATGACCGCGCCCACGGTCCGGCCGATGTAATACTCCTGCTCCGGGGTGATGTCCGTGAAGGTCTTGGCCACTGCGTGTCCGCTTCGGGTCAGGGATGCGGCCTGGTCATGGGAGATCAGGCCGGTGGAGGCTGCGATATTGGAGCCGACTTCGGTGATCTGGCCCATGGTCTCGCATCCGGCCAGCAGAGCGGCCAGAGCCGGGCCTGCTGTGATGGCCAACCCGGTTTTGCCCGCGGAAATCAAAAAAGCCCGTCGGTTTCTGTCGGTCTTCATTGCACACCTCCTTCGGGGGAAAGATCCCCCTCGCGAATAAAGCGGCGCATCTCATCTCCGGAGACGGTGAAGCCCTCCATCCGATCCACCCATCCGTAGTCGAGGTTAGGATTGGCCGCCTTGTGTGCCCCCTCCACCTGTTTGTTGAAGCCCTTTCCGGCCAGCGCAACCTCCTCGCCCGATGCGTACCGGTCTACGTCCGCGGCACCGGCCTTCAAAACGATCTCCTTGGGCGTCAGGGCCGATGCATGAATCCATCCGGGGCCGATTTTGGCCCAATCGCCCTTTTCCGTCTGCACCTGCACCTTTGCGCCATAGGATAATGTGGTGACGAGGCGGCCCATGAAAGAGGGTGTGGATCGAACCTGCGCATCCTTCACCTGGACGCTCATGGTCTGGTTTCCGTCAGCGATGGCGGGGAAGGGAATGATCATTACGACGATCAACAGAACAATGAGAGCCCTGATCATCTTTCGATGGATTATACCTTCTCTTGCGATTTCTTTCTGGAAAACGGAATGCGGGCATGAATTTTTCATTAGTCACACCTCAAATTGGCGTAATTGTTCATTATATATTAGTCGGCCACATAGGCGAACACCGCCTGAAAATCCTTTTTCTCCGAAAGCAAGTCTTCCTGATTTTTCGACATTGTTCGTTCCTCCATCTCCTAAACCAGCTCCTAAATTATATCCTAAATTATGTCCAGCATCGGCTTTTCTCACCCCCTCTCGATGTTATTATCCCTTCGATCCATATATATCGCCCGAAACAAATGATTACAAGGGGAATGAAAACCATTTTCCGAGCACATCGTGCTTAAACTAACAGATCTGAAAAGGTTTGAAAATGATTTTGTGATATTAAAAAAATGGGGTTCATTTCTTTCCGTCGCCGATAAATAAAGGCTTGACAAAAATCCATAACACTATAAAATTTTCAATTTAATTTGGTTTTTCGTTCGACCCTCTCTTGGCCAATAAACATCCTAAACTATTGTTTGGGCTTGTAAAAAACCCGAACCGGCCTTCTGTAGCCATCCTCTGCTCCCCGCTCAACAGCGCCGGATTATCGGGAAGAAAAAAATATCATCAACCGGAGGAAAATTCATGACATCAAAACGCCCTATGCCCCTGGGCCGTAAGCTGGGAATCGCCACCCTTCTTTTCTCTCTTGCCGCGATCATCCCCTTTACCACCCTGGCCATCCTTTCCGTCGAAACCGCCAGAGACTCCTTTATCCAGGACCGATTCGAGCAGTTGGGTTCGATCCGGGAGATCAAAAGAACCCAACTGCAGAATCATTTCCTCAAGAAACGACAGGATATGAAGGTACTGGCCGAGACCGTAAAAAGTTACGAAAATGGCGCATTTGAAAAGCTCCATACGGTCCAGGAGTTGAAAAAGGCGCAGTTGGAAGAATTCTTCCAGAAGATCCGCAACGACATTCTCACCCTCTCGAAAACTCAGGATATTCTAAAGGTCTATCAAAACCTTCGTGATTACCATGATGAGATGCTCACCGGCTTTGATGAGCCCTACGACATCTCCACCCCTGAATATCAGGGGATCTATGAAGCAGACAGCGGATATCTGATCGATTTTGTAAAGACATACGGCTACCATGACATGCTTCTAATCTGCGCAGCCCACGGCCATGTGATGTTCACCGCGGCAAAAGATGCCGATCTGGGATCGAATCTCCGGTACGGCCTCTATAAAGATCAGGCCATTGCCCATCTCTGGGAGAAGGTGGTTCAGACAGATGATCTGGTTCTGGAAGATTTCTCCGCATACGAACCCAACCGGGGGCGACAGGCCGCGTTCATCGGCGCGCCCCTGCACAATGCCAATGGGGAGATCATCGGCGTCATCGCACTGCAGATTCCGGTGGAGCCGATCCACGAGATCATGCACCGCCGGGAGGGGATGGGAAGGACCGGAGAGACCTATCTGGTGGGAGAAAAAGATGGACGGGTCCGCTTCAAAAGCGATCTGCAGACCCTGGGAGATGGTAAATACGTCATCGGACATGATATCACCGATACGGTGACGCCCTACATCGAAGCCGCGCTTTCGGGAAAAAGCGGAGAGGCAATCTTTACGGATAGCTCCGAAGACCTGGTGATGGCAGCCTATGACCCGCTGGAGATCCAGGGACTCCACTGGGCTATGATAGCAAAAGTCGATCTCGAAGAGATCATCGTTCCCGAACTGGCGGGCGGAGAGGAGTACTTTCGGAACTATATCGAGGAGTACGGATACTATGATCTCTTTCTGATCCATCCCAAAGGCCGGATCTTTTATTCGGTGATCCGGGAGACGGACTACCATACGAACATCATTGACGGGAAGTATGCCGATTCAAACTTCGGCGCCCTGGTGCTGCAGGTGCTCGAAACCCGGGAATTCGGCATGGCCGATTTTGCCCCGTATGAACCTTCGGGAGGGGCTCCATCCGCGTTCATGGCCATCCCGTTCACAGACCGCGAGAATCGAGTCGAACTGATCGCTGCGGTACAGCTTCCGGCCACCGCGATCAATGGGATCATGCAGGAGCGGACCGGCCTCGGCAGCACCGGTGAGACCTATCTGGTGGGCACAGACTTTCGGATGCGCTCCGACTCCTACCAGAATCCAAAAACCCATTCCATCCGTGCCTCCTTTGCCGATCCGGCCACAGGAAGCGCAAAGCATGATTCAATACGGGCCGCACTGGCGGGCGAGACCGGAGAGGATATCCTGATGGATTATCAGAACCGGCAGGTGCTCTCGGCCTATGCGCCGGTCGATATCTTCGGGGTCCGCTGGGCCATCGCGGCCGAGATCGGCCGGGATGAGGTGATCAATGAATCCAGGGCCGCACAGATTCTTTTAAAGAAGGTATGGACCATCGGACTGATCTCGGGCGTGATCATCCTTGGGGTGATTCTCTTCAACTCCTTTTGCATCCGGGGTCTTCTCAGAACCCTGCGGGGGGTCATCAACGATCTTTACATGGGAGCAGAGGAGACAGCATCTGTCTCCACCCAGGTCTCGGCATCGAGCCAGTCCCTTGCGGAAAATGCCTCCCAGCAGGCCGCATCCCTGGAGGAGACCGTCTCCTCCCTGGAGGAGATGGCTTCCATGACCCGGCAGAATGCGGATCATTCCAGAACCGCAAAAGCCCTGATGGAGGAGACGAACCGAACCGCAGCCGAAGCCCGGGAGGAGATCGACCGGCTTGCGGCTTTCATGTCCGAGATCTCCGAGGCCAGCAATGAGACCTTCCGAATCGTCAAGACCATCGATGACATCTCCTTCCAGACCAATCTGCTGGCCCTGAATGCCTCGGTGGAGGCGGCCCGGGCCGGAAAGACCGGCGCGGGATTTGCTGTGGTGGCCCAGGAGGTGCGGAATCTCGCGATGCGGGCATCGGAGGCCGCGAAAAATACGGCCGGACTCATTGAAAATACGGTTCAGAAGATCAAGGAGGGAGAGTCCTTTGTCAGGGAAAATCATAAGGCATTTACAAAGGTCTCTGAAAGCGCGGATCAGGTCGCGACCCTGATCTTCGAGATCTCCGCGGCATCGGATGAGCAGGCCCGGGGCATCGAGGGGATCAATCGGGTGGCTTCAGAGATGGATCAAATGGTTCAAAACATCGCGGCCCATGCCGAGGAGAATGCCGGTTCATCAGAACAGATGAAGGAGCAGGCCGGGCAGATGCAGGAGATCGTGGCCGCGCTCGCGGCACTGGCAGGAACGGCCCTAAGTCACCGCAAAAGGGCGCTGACGGACGACGCCCCCCTGGTGGAGCCGGAAAAAGATAAGGCGCTTCCAGGGGAAGTGAAGGGCCATCTTCTGCCGGCCCCGAAACAGCGCATCGCCGGCCGATAAATCCTATCCGCACTTCTCGTCGATAAAGCGGAAATAGGCCCCAAGGCCGTTTTTGATGGGAACCTCGATGATCTCCGGCACCTCATAGGTATGGTGTTCGAGAATGAATGCCTCGACCTTCCCGTAGATTTCGGCCTTTGTCTTGATCAGCAGCAGGATCTCCTCATCCTTGTCGATCCGGTCGTTCCACTCGTAGAAGCTGGTGATGGGCATCACCTGTACGCAGGCGGCCATGCGGCTCTCCACCAGAGAACGGGCCAGGCCTTCCCCCTCCTGACGGCTGCGGCAGGTGGTGATCATCATGTTGTAGGCGCTCTTTTCTGTCATGGAATTCCTCCTTCCGGTTTTTATACCGATTATCGCACAAGCCGCGGCAATTCTCAAGAATAAGGAGGATTCCGCGGCTTGGTCCTTGACATCGGCCTCCCTTCTGTTCATTATAGAATGCTTTTTAAAACACGCTATTCAGCCGAATGGCGCAGCCGGAAAAAATAGAGACCGGTATTTTTTTATAAGGAGAGACAGACAAGACCATGGTGCCCATCATTTCCATCGTCGGAACCTCGGGCTCCGGCAAGACCACGCTGCTGGAAAAGCTGATCCCGGAGCTGAAAAACCGGGGATACCGGATCGGGACGATCAAGCATGTCTTTCACGGCCTGGAATTCGACCAGGAGGGAAAGGATACCTGGCGTCACAAGGCGGCCGGCGCGTCCGGTGTGATCGCGGCCTCGGGAAACAGGATCGCGCTCTTCAAGGACAACGGCTGCGACTCCCTCGACAGCCTTGCCCTCTATCTTCAGGACATGGACATCATCATCACCGAGGGGTACAAGCGGGAGAACCGGCCCAAGATCGAGGTGGTGCGGGCCGCCACAGGAAAGCAGCCCATCTTTGCCGGAGATCCGACCCTTTTGGCATTTGCCTCGGATGGGGCAATAGATACCGAGGTTCCGCTCTTCTCTCTGGAGGATATCGCGCGGTTGGCAGATCTGATCGAGACGAAATTTTTGAAGGACAGATAATTAAGGTTGCTTTTTTTTAAAATACGGATTATACTTTAGGATTATAGTCGGTAACGGTTTGACTATGGTGAGGACTTTATCCGAAAAAAGGCTCGATCATCGAAAAAACCGGCAGATCGGCAGGGTGGAAAATAACCATCATACTCGATGATGGAAAGAAAGGGGCGAGATAAGTTTGAAGAATATCGAGGTTAAGGTCTACGACAACGACCTTGAGAAGGCCATGCGGATACTGAAGAAAAAGATCCAGAACGATGGCCTTTTCAAGCGGCTGAAGCTGAAGAAGAGCTATGAGAAGCCGAGCGAACACCGGCGTCGAAAAGAGCGGGAAGCACTGCGGCGTCAGCGGATTGCAGCCGCAAGAAGAAGATATCGGTAAAGCCCGATTTCAACAGACGATCTCACCCGGCACAAGTTGTGCCGGGTATTTTTTTGAAAAGAAACAGCACCCATGACAGCGACCCAGCAGACATATGAAGACTGCCTGACCGATATGTACGGCCTCCGGCGCTTCGGCATCAAACTGGGGCTTTCCACCATCCGAGACATCCTCTCGGGGCTGGGAGATCCCCACACAAAATACCGGATCATCCATGTGGCCGGAACCAACGGAAAAGGCTCTGTGGCCTGCTCCCTCAGCACGATCCTCCACCTGGCCGGATACAAGACCGGCATCTTCACCTCGCCGCATCTGGTCCGCTACAACGAGCGGATCTGCATCAACAACCGGCAGATTTCCGATGAAGCGGTTATCGAGGGGTATCATGCGGTAAAAGAGGCCCACGGCGCGGACCGGGAGCTTACCTTCTTCGAGTTTTCGGCTGCCATGGCCTTTTATGAGTTCACCCGGCAGAAGGTGGACTGGGCCGTGATCGAGACCGGCATGGGGGGCCGGCTGGATGCGACCAATGTCTGCACACCGGAGCTGAGCATCATCACCAACATCTCCTTGGAACACCAGATGTATCTGGGCAATAAACTCTCGGAGATCGCACAGGAGAAGGCCGGCATCATCAAAAAAGAGGTCCCGGTCATCACGGCCGCACGGCAGGATTCCGTGATCACAGTCATCCAGAAAAAGGCATTGGAGATGTCCGCGCCCCTTTTCCGGCTCGGGGAGGATTTCAAGGTGCGGCGCTGCCCCAACGGAACCTTCCACTATTACGGCATGGAAGAGACATTGAAAGGAATGCGGACCGCACTGCCCGGATATCACCAGGTGGACAACGCGGCATTGGCCATTGCCGCATGTGAGGTACTGCGCGAAAAGGGAGTCGATCTGCCGGAGAGTGCGATCCGAAATGGACTTGCCGCGGTTCAGTGGCCGGGCCGGCTCGAAGTGGTCTCCCAAAATCCTTTTATCCTGCTGGATGGCGCGCACAACCTCATGGCCGCGCGCAATCTGGCCAGCCATTTTGCAAAGGATCTCTCCCACAAGCGGATCATTCTGGTGGTCGGCATTCTCGATGACAAGCCCTACAAGCAGATGCTCCAGGCTCTGGTGCCGGTCTGCGCGAAGGCTATCGTGACCCGGGCACAGAACGAAAGGGCCCTCCCGGCCCGGACCCTGCTGGAAGCCGCAAAAGAGGAGATCGCGGATGTGGAGATGGCCCCGGATGTTCCAAAGGCAGTGGATCGGGCACTGGAGACCGCAGGGCCTGAAGATGCGGTCTGTATCGCCGGCTCTCTCTATGTGGTGGGGGAAGCCCGGGAGCATCTTGAGAAGAAAGGCTTTTTTGCCGCAACCGGTTGAGCGAACTGATCAAAAGTTCGGTTTATCATTCACGAGGCGTTTTCCCTCTTGACTTTGCCCCGCTCTTGATGGTATTAACACAGGACAGTAAGGATGTGCGCCCGTAGCTCAGAGGATAGAGCGTCAGCCTCCGGAGCTGAAAGCCGCTGGTTCGACTCCAGCCGGGCGTACCATATCCCCCCTTCCCAAGAAGATCCGAAACCATTGTCCCGCATGTCCTATTCCGCTTTTTCAACCGCATCCTTTCAGAGGCTTGCTTTTTAAATCCGGGTGATTATAGTTGGCTCATTATGAAAAATGACAATGAGAAAAACGAGAAGATCCCGAGTCCCAAGGAACTCGAGAAGGAGATCAGCGAATTCCTCGCCAAGAAGTTCGGCGGCGAAGTCAAAATCGTATCCCCGTCGGAGATCCCCCATGCCCTGAGCCTGGAAAGGGGCGCCGAAGGCCCGTCCAGTGAACGCAAGGGGATCGAGTTCGATCTCAAGCCCCAGGAGCTGGTCGATTATCTGGACCAGTACCTGGTGAAGCAGGATGACGCTAAGGCCGTTCTTTCCACCAAGATCTGCACCCATTTCAACCGCATCCGGCGGGCCCGCCACCAGGGAAACGAGGCCGGGGATATGGTCGGCAGCATCAAGAACAATGTGCTGATGATCGGCCCCACCGGCGTGGGCAAGACCTACATGATCAAGATGATCGCCAAAAAGATCGGTGTTCCCTTTGTGAAAGGGGATGCCACCAAATTCAGCGAGACCGGCTATGTGGGCGGCGATGTGGAGGATCTGATCCGGGATCTGGTGAGAGAGGCCGACGGCGATCCGGAGCTGGCCCAGTACGGCATCGTCTATATCGATGAGATCGACAAGATCGCGTCCAGCCAGAACATGATCGGCGCGGATGTCTCCCGCACCGGGGTGCAGCGGGCACTCCTCAAGCCTATGGAGGAGACCGAGGTGGAGCTGAAGACTCCCCATGATCCCATCTCCATGATCCAGGAGATCGAGCGGTTCCGCAGAACCGGACAGCGGGAGAACCGGACCGTCAACACGAAAAACATCCTCTTCATCATGAGCGGAGCGTTCAACGGGCTCGACGATATCATCAAAAAGCGGCTCACCCATCAGAACATCGGCTTTGGCGCGAAGATGAAGCAGTATGATGACGAGGCAGAGCTGTTGCAACAGGTCCGCGCGGAAGACCTGACCGCGTTCGGCTTCGAGTCCGAGTTCATCGGACGGCTGCCGGTGGTCTCGGTCTTTTCCCACCTGAGCGAAGAGGACCTCTTCACGGTGCTCAAAAACCCGAACAACCCGGTGATTTTAAGCAAAAAGCTCGACTTTTCGGCCTATGACATCGATGTCAAATTTGCAGATGAAGTTCTCCGGACTCTCGCGGGCAAAGCCTTTACTGAGAAGACCGGAGCCCGGGGGCTGGTGAGCGCTATCGAAAAGGCGCTGATGCCATTTGAAAAGGCGCTTCCCTCCTCTACGGTAAAGCGGTTTCCGGTGACCCAGGAAATTTTGAAAGATCCGAAAAAGTCTTTGGCCGATCTCATCGCATCTCCGGATGCCGAAGAATTCCAAAAGATATTTGCGACCCTTCGGGAGCAGGAGAGAGACGAGATCTCGGCCTATGTGACAGCGCGGAAGAAGCTCTTTTCCCAGAAGGCCGGCCTTACGCTGACCCCGCTCCATATCGAAGCGATATCCGACTACTATTCCACCCACATCGCGGATGTGGAGAGCGTGGTCCGAAAGATCAAATACTTCGCAGACGAGATCAAGCGGATCGAACTCTACTTCTACAAAAACCATGACATCAATATCGTCATGGAGGATGACGCGGTCCACTATCTCATCAAGCAGTTCATCGACAGGGAGTTCAAGCCCAAAGACATCTACAAGACCCTGACTGACCGCTTTGAATACGGCATGAAACTCGTCCGGGAGAAGACCGGCAGAAACCGCTTCTTCATCACCAAAGAGGCCATCGAGGACCCGGACGCCTATATCCGAAATCTTCTGCAGATATCGTGATTTCATGGTAGTGGCTGGTGGATAGTGATTCGTGGCTGTCCCCTCAGCAAGCTTACGCAGATATGGTAATCTCATTTATATAAGGTCAACCCATCCATGATCGGTATATCGAAACTCTATTGCAACACAGTGGAGCCCTCGGACGCGCTCCGGTACGGGCGCCATTCCGGACAGCTTCCCTCCCATCTGCTCCAGTTCTCCGCAGACAAGCGGCCCGTGGTGGTCTGGAACATCACCCGGCGCTGCAACCTCAAGTGCGTCCACTGTTATGCCCATGCCAAGGACATCCCCTTTGAAAACGAGCTTTCCACCCAAGAGGGCAAAGGGCTGATCGACGATCTGGCCCAATTCGGATCACCGGTTCTGCTCCTTTCCGGGGGCGAGCCCCTGGTGCGGAAGGATCTTCCGGAGCTTGCCGCATATGCGGTGGAAAAGGGGATGCGCGCGGTCATCTCGACCAACGGAACCCTGATCACGCCTGCGATTGCGGCCACCTTGAAAGAGATCGGCCTCTCCTATGTGGGCATCAGTCTCGACGGCTTAGAGCCGGTCAACGACCGGTTCCGGGGGGTCAAGGGCGCATTTGCAAAGGCCATCCAGGGGATTGAAAACTGTCAGGCGGCCGGCATCAAGGTGGGTCTGCGCTTTACGGTCAACAAGGCCAATGTCACGGAGATCCCCGGCATCTTCGACCTGCTGGAGGAGATGGAGATCCCCCGGGTCTGCTTCTACCACCTGGTCTATGCGGGAAGGGGATCGAAGCTGGTGGAGGATGACCTGAGCAATGAGGAGACCCGGGCCGCGGTCGATCTTATCATGGATCGGACCCGTGACCTCCACGACCGGGGCAAGCCCAAAGAGGTGCTGACGGTGGACAACCATGCAGACGGCCCCTACCTTTACCTGCGCCTGTTGAAAGATGACCCGGAGCGGGCAAAACAGGTGCTGGAGCTGCTTGAGATGAACGAAGGTAACAATTCGGGCCGGGGCATCGGCTGCGTAAGCTGGGACGGCGAGGTTTATGCGGATCAGTTCTGGCGCCACAAGAGCTTCGGCAACATCCGGAACCGCCCCTTTTCAAAGATCTGGACAGACCCCGAAGACGAACTGCTGCTTCAGCTCAAGGAGAAGAAGAAGCATGTCAAGGGAAAGTGTGCCTCCTGCTGCTGGCTCGACATCTGCGGCGGCAACTTCCGGGTGCGGGCAGAAGCCCTGACCGGCGATGTCTGGGCCCCGGACCCGGCCTGTTACCTCACGGATACTGAGATTCGCGGCTGAGATCTGCCCCTAAAACAAAGGAGTTTCGCAAAATGCTCTTCCCTGATTATCGCGCGCGGCGCATGCGGCAAAGTGAGACCTTCCGGCGGATGGTCCGGGAGACCGTTCTTTCTCCGGATGACTTTATCCTGCCCCTCTTTGTCATATCCGGAAAAGGGGTGAAGAACCCCATCTCGTCGATGCCGGGCCATTTTCAGCTCTCCATCGACAACCTGGTCAAGACCGCAAAAGAGGCCTGGGACGCGGGGGTTCCCGGGGTGATCCTCTTCGGGATTCCCGAGAAGAAAGATCCCTTGGCCACCTCGGCCTATGCCAAGAACGGCATTGTCCAGCGGGCCGTAAAAGAGTTGAAGAACCGGATTCCGGATCTTGCGGTGATCACCGATGTCTGCCTCTGCGAATATACGGATCACGGCCACTGCGGGGTGGTGGAGAAGGGGATCATCGACAATGATGCCTCTCTGGATCTCATCGCGCGCACCGCGCTCTCCCACGCGCAGGCCGGCGCGGACATGGTGGCCCCTTCAGACATGATGGACGGACGGGTGGCCGAGATCCGGGATATGCTGGATGAAAACGGCCTCACCCATGTGCCGATCATGGCCTATTCGGCCAAATACTGCTCCGCATTCTACGGCCCCTTTCGCCAGGCGGCCCAATCCGCGCCCCAGTTCGGGGACCGGCGCACCTATCAGATGGACCCGGCCAACGCACAGGAGGCGATCCGGGAGGTGACCATGGATGTAGAGGAGGGGGCAGACATCATCATGGTCAAGCCCGCGCTCCCCTACCTCGATGTCATCTGCCGGGTCCGACAGGAGATCGACCTGCCGATTGCTGCCTACAATGTCAGCGGCGAATTTTCCATGATCAGGGCCGCGGCCCAGATGGGCTGGATCGACGGGGATAAGGTGATGATGGAGACCCTGATATCCATCAAACGGGCCGGCGCGGACATCATCCTCACCTATTTCGCGACCGACGCGGCAAAAGCACTGAACAGGTAAAGAGAAAGCTATGGGTCATCCACATTCCAAAGGAAAAGGGGGCCATCCGGGTAAATCGGACGGAGCCCCCCGTCTTGTTGCCTGGGAGATCACCCGCAACTGCAACCTATCCTGCGTCCACTGCCGGGCAGCGGCCACTATGGGCCCCTACACCGGCGAGCTGGATACCGATGCCGCGTTGAACCTCGTGGACGAGATCGCGCAGGTCGGCTCCCCCATCGTGATCCTGACGGGCGGCGAGCCTCTGCTGCGGCCTGACATCTTCGAAATCGCCTCCTACGGCACGAAAAAGGGGCTGCGGATGGTCATGGCCCCCAACGGAACCCTCATAACCGAGGAGAATGCAAAGCGGATGGCCGAGTCCGGCATCCAGCGTATCAGCATCAGCCTCGACGGCGCGACAAAAGAGCGCCATGATGCATTCCGGGGGATTGAAGGGGCATTTGAAGGGGCACTGAAGGGGATGGAGCAGGCCAGGGCCGCGGGCATCGAGTTTCAGATCAACACCACCATCACCCAGGCCAATCTGGAAGAGATCCCGAAGATTCAGGATCTGGCCGTTGAACTCGGAGCCGTCGCGCATCATATCTTCCTGCTGGTTCCAACGGGCCGGGGCAAATACATCCTGGATCAGGAGATCGACGCGCACCAGTACGAGGAGACCTTGAACTGGTTCTACGATCAGCGGGAGGAGACCCCCCTGCAGCTCAAAGCCACCTGCGCGCCCCATTACTATCGGATTTTACGGCAGCGGGCAAAGGCCGAGAACAAGAGCGTCACCTTCGAGACCCACGGCCTGGACGCAGTCACCCGGGGCTGTCTGGGCGGAACCGGCTTCTGTTTCATCTCCCACCGGGGCGTGGTGCAGCCCTGCGGATTTCTGGATCTCAACTGCGGAGATGTGACCCAGACGCCCTTCCCGGAGATCTGGCGCAATTCTGAGGTCTTCTGCGCACTGCGGAACTACGACAACCTGAAAGGGAAGTGCGGGGCCTGCGAATATCGGAAGGTCTGCGGCGGGTGTCGGGCCAGAGCCTATGAGGCAACCGGAGATTATCTCGCGGAGGAGCCCCTCTGCAGCTATCAGCCCCCGGCCTGCCGATAGAAAGGAAACCCCATATGCCTGAAAACGGGATAAGGGAAAACCGGATGCCTGAAAATGGGATGAGGAAAAACCGGAGGCCAGAAAACCGGATGCCAGAAAACGAAAATGGGATGTTGAACAACGACACGGCCTTCATCATTCTGGTCTGCATCTTTGCCGGGTCCATCACCATCGCATCGGTCATCGCGACCAAGATCATCACCGTCTTCGGCCTCTTTGTTCCGGCCGGGGTGCTGGCCTACTCCGTCACCTTCATCTGCACCGATGCCATCAGCGAGATATGGGGCAAGGAACGGGCAAAAAAGACGATACTGGGCGGATTTGCCGCGCTGGTAACAGCCCTCATTCTGGTGCAGCTCTCCCTGGCCTGGCCCGGGGCCCCGTTCTGGGACGGGGAATCAGGCTACAACGCGGTGCTGGACAGCACATCCAGAATCATCATCGCCTCATTTGTCGCGTATCTTGTGGGCCAGTTCCACGATGTCTGGGCCTTCCACTTCTGGAAGCGAGTCACCCACGAGCGCCATCTCTGGCTGAGAAACACCCTCTCCACCGGCGTCTCCCAGTTTCTCGACACCCTGCTCTTCATCACCATCGCGTTTTACGGGGTCATGCCGATCTGGCCCCTGATCATCGGCCAATATACCGTAAAGCTGGCCATCGCGCTGCTCGACACGCCGGTCATATATCTGATCGTCTGGCTGATCAACAGAAACGACCGGGCCCCGGTTCCGGACACGCCCTGATTTTTTTCAGGACTGCTTTCGGCAGAGATCCAGGGAACTCTCGATCAGAATCTTATATCCCTCCACACCATTGATATAATTCTCATATTCTGAAAAGAGTTCCCCCCGAATCCGGTCGAAATACTCGGCCTGCATCTTCGCCATATACTCCCGGAAGTCCTTTTCATACTGGTGATCCCGCCGGATATTGGCATACTTCTTCTCGATCCCCTGGCGCATCTTCTCGAAATCGACCCGGACATTGTCCAGTGATTTCCGCAGCTCATCAATCTCCTTGCGCAGGGCTTCGGTGGAGGTTCTGACCATTTCGGCCTCTTTGAAGCGCATCTCCCAGATCTGGACAAAATCCTTATACATCCGGCCATCCCCTTTAGCCTTCAACACCTCTCTCCGCTGGTCGATGCACTCATTGAGTTCTACCACCTCCTCTTTCAGGGCCGTACATAGCCCCTCCAGTCGGGTTTCATGGGCGTTTCTTTTCTTTTCCAGATCCTTTCGGGTTTTTTCCATCTGCAGGTAATCCTCCCGAAGTGTGCCTGCATCCGCCATTGAAACAGCAAGACAAAGCAAGCCAACTATCATGGCAGTAAACCAGTGGGAACTCTTCATTCTGATGCGCCTTCTCATTCCGCCTCCTCATTCCGAATGATGGTCGAAAAAAATGTCTTGAAAATCCTTTTACGCCCTCTTCTACTGTGGTAGGATTTCATAAAATGAGGGGAAAAGCAATGGATGAGGAAAGTATAATCACAGAACCTGGAAACCGATGGCCCAACAGATGAAATCCTCAGTTGCCGGACCATCCGTTTCAATCGAGCCCGATTCCGATGCTTTTCCGTCACCCGTAATGCATTGCAAAAGAGAAATGGGATGAAAAAAATTATTATGCTGCTCTTTCTTTTGGCCGGATGTGTCGATATTCCGGATAATGTCACGCCTGTCGAGAATTTCGAATTGGAAAAATATCTGGGCAAGTGGTATGAAATTGCAAGGCTGGATCATTCCTTTGAAAGGGGCCTGAGCCGGGTAACCGCGGAATATCGTTTACGGGAAGACGGAGGGGTCCGGGTATTGAATCGCGGGTATTCCACAGCGGAAAAGGAGTGGAAAAACGCCGAAGGCAAGGCTTTTTTTGTCAAA
>JAABSP010000081.1 GCA_011390345.1 Desulfobacteraceae bacterium | reverse complement strand
TGAAAGGACGGTCGTTGTCATAGGGGCCCTTGAAAGGAGACAAAAAATTGTTTTTCCCCGGAAGCCGCCCTGTTGATTCACAAATGCCAAAGAGCCCTGAAAATTCATTGGGCGTGCTGTTTTCAAGCTGCTCCCATAATAGCTTGAGGCTGTACCTGTCGCTGATCCCGCCGGTTGAATCTTCCACGCCGCCCCCATAGGCGATGATCTTGTCGCTGTAGGCGCTGGCGCCGTTCAGGTTAAACAGCCACTCATTCTGTTCCGATCCGTAACCGGTCATGTTGTTGTAGTTGTCCCACCGCAGATCCGATCGATTGGGATCGGCGATGCCGACGTCCTGCCAGAAGATCGTGTCGACGATCTCCAGCAGCGTGTTCCAGCCTTCACCGGCGTCCCGCGCGGCGTCATTGGCGGCCTGGGAGCCGTGGTGCGGCGTTCCGAGGGTGATCAGTTTTCGGACCCGCTCCCCGCCCTTGCGGCCGGCAAAGCTTTCCACAAGGTGCTGCTGTTCCTCCATATAGGCCCGGGAAATCAGTCCTCCCATGCTGTGGCCAATGAGAACCAGCTCCGTGTCATCCATCTGACCCGAGGTGATCGCCTCATCAATCCAGATCCGAAGGTCTGCTCCGATGGTCGGCACATCGACTTCGTTGCTCAGATAGTGGAACCGGTAGAGCTTGTAGGTGTCGTTCAAAGTGTCGGTCGTGTAGAAATATTCCAGAAATTCTTTGAAATATTCCTTTTCACTATCCGATTCCCCTGTGATGGCTTCGAAGGTGGCCCCATCCGTTCCGGTAAAGCCGTGGATGAGGATCAGCGGGATGCGGTCGGGTTCGGCCGATTCCCGGATGTCGATATCCGCAATGAGCCGGGTGGCGGATTGGGGAACGTAGGCCCCATGCGCGATAGGGGCCGCGATCAGCGCGGAGCAGATCAGCAAAAGGAAAAGTTTAATCCAACGAGTCCGGGGAGCGAAAGGTTGCATTTTTCTTCCTCCGTAAGGCATAAAATGTTTATCCCAGATTACAAATGTCTCCTGTCGATTCGGGGAGGTCTCTTCCCCATAGTTTGATTCTTTTATAGGCCGATTTCTCCTGTCGGGTCAAGGAGTATTTTAGAATAAATGGTTGAAAATTTTAGAATAAGCTGGTATCATAGGGTAACAAAAAGTGTGTTGCAGAAAGAGTCGGAGAATCATTTCAAACGGAGGCGGGCATGGAGAAGAGGGAATCTTGGGATCAACATTCTGAAACCGAAGAGAAAACCGCTCTCTGGAGTGTCTTTCCCTCCATTGAAACGATTTTTGATTTTCGGCGGAATGATCCGGATGTTGCAGAAAAGAGCCTTCCGGCATTTTTCCGCTTTGCCCGCGAAAGCGGTCTGATTTCCCGCGAGAGCGAGCCCGATTTTCTGGAACTGATCCGGGAACATGAAAACCGTTTTACTGCCCGACATCCGCCCATGGGGCTCGACTTCAGCGATCTCATGGACCGGATATCGGGGGATCGTTCCGTCAATCATCTGGTGACAGCGGAACTGCTGCCCATCTCCCGCCGGTTCCGTCTGCCGGATGTGCAGGCCTCCATGATCAGCCGGATGCGGAAGAATTTCAATCCCAATACCCGGGCAAAGCAGAACCTGCTGCGGGTCATCGCGTTCTGGATCGGTCTGAACCGGCCCTATTGGGGATGGAATTTTCTAACCCTGATAGAGATGAAGAAGCGCGCAGACCCTCAGAGCGAAACAGACCAAAATGCCGGGGTCCGGATCGCTTTTCAGGTGACGGGCCGGGGGGATGTGCTGTCGTCCGAGGCGGTTGAATGGCTGAAGGGGGATCTGATGGAGTGCATGAAGAGTCTGGAGATGTTCTATTGCCGGGGAGGATGCGGGGGTGTTGACGGATCGCTTCGACATCTTCCGGCAGACGGCAATGGAATTCTTCTGCAGCCTGGGATGGGTCCAAAGGCTGCGGGAAAAGGGAAAAGGATATTCCCCGGAAGAGGAGACGGAGTTATTCGAGCATATCTTTCAGTCGTTTCAGCTCTATGACAATGCTGTCCTTTTGAAAACCTATGCCGCGAACATCAAATATG
>JAABSP010000080.1 GCA_011390345.1 Desulfobacteraceae bacterium | reverse complement strand
CCGTCAGGCTACCAGCGCGGCCACCACCGTCTTTGTCAATATCCCGAGGCTCAAAGGATATGCCGGGGATCTGACCCTCTATTCCCGGGCGCTGCGCAATGGCATGGCCCTGGCCCACCAGATGCTGATCCGGTGGGACCTGAACAGCTTCAGCGGGCTGGGCAGCCATATCGTGATCGCGATTGCCGCGGGCGGTTTCGCTGATCTGGATATGTTCATACAGGCCATGCTCAAGGCCCGGCTGTCGGAGGAAGATCTGATCCGGATGACGCCCTTTGTGCATCTTTGCGCCAACCTCTCGGAGATCAAAGTCGTTTTCCGCCGTCCGCCCCGGGAGGTGAGGCTGTACGACGGAGAAACCCTGACGGTCTGGTGTGTCAACTCTCTCTGGAGCCATATCTATTACGATTTCGTGCCGCCGCTTGTCAAAAGCCTGCCCGGGGATTCTTCCGGATACCGCCGTTTCAAAAAGAGCCTTGCCATTTCAGATGTTCGGGAGAATCCGGTGCTGGCATCGGTCTACAAACACCTGGAAAACAGCCTGCTGATCATCGAGATCGCCAAGACCTGTCTTGCAAAGGGCATGTTTCACGAGGCCGACGGCTTCATCTCCATCCTTTTGGCCATCCATCCCTTCCATGTGGTGGCCCGTGCGGTCCGCATGATCATCCGACTCAACATCGCGCTGTATCAACCTGAATTCTCCGCAGCCCGGATCTCTTTTGCCGAGGCCGTAAACGAGGGGGAATTCATCATCGAAAAGTGCCGGGTGGAGGATGAGGAGGTCTTTTGCGAGCTGGGGCAGGTCTATTTCTCTCTGGCCCGGCGGATGTTCAGCATGTGCAGGAAAACCCGCGATGAAGCCCATCGGAAAACGCTGCGGGATGAGGTGATGAAGAACCTGACAAATGCCCGGCGCTGTTTTGAAAAGGGCCGAACCATCTCCCCCAGCGGAAAGGGGAAGCGCTCGCTTCACTGGTGTTTTCGGATCTGTGCGGTTCAGCGGGTTCTCGAGGCCGATGAGCAGGCTTTTGCCTTTGCCGGGGAGGATGCGGGGGTGTTGACGGATCGCTTCGATATCTTCCGGCAGACGGCAATGGAATTCTTCTGCAGCCTGGGATGGGTCCAAAGGCTGCCGGAAAAGGGAAAAGGATATTCCCCGGAAGAGGAGGCGGAGTTCTTCGAGCATATCTTTCAGTCGTTTCAGCTCTATGACAATGCTGTCCTTTTGAAAACCTATGCCGCGAACATCAAATATGCCTTTGCCGTTCTGGTCTTTGATTTCACGCCCCGGCTGACGGTGGGGCTTTTGAAGATGGTGCTGACCTTGCTCGATGAATCGAAAAATCAGGCCCATGCCCTGGATGCAAAAACGTCGGATATCCGCACCATTGTAAACTGCTACTCCCAGATCCAGCCGGCCCGGACCCTGCTGGAGCGAATCGGTCGGGTTGATGAATACCTTCGATCCCACTATAAAGATGAACTGGCCCTGGATGATGATCATTCCATCGAACGGGGCCGGGAGGTGAAGTTCACGCTGATCAATTTTTGCGAGGCGGTTTTTGCCGATGAATCGATGCGCCCTGGATTTGATCCTCCTTGACTTCCGTGCAAATGAATTGCATGATGCAATGAGGTTGCACGGATTGCCTCTCATAATGGGATGGAAGGATTGAGGATGAAGAAGGGACTTTTTTTTTGTTGTTTGATCTGTGTCTGGATCGGCTGTCTCAGCGTTTCGGCAGACATCGGATACGGGGCCGAAAAGATCTCCGTTTTTGCCGGCATCCTGCCGCAGCAATATTTTCTGGAACGGATCGGCGGAGAGCGCCTGGATGTCACCGTTATGGTGGAGCCGGGCGCCAATCCGGCCTCGTATGAGCCAAAACCCCTTCAGATGGCAAAGCTCTCGAAAGCCCTGGCCTACTTTGCTGTCGGGGTCCCCTTTGAAAATGCATGGCTCGACCGGATCACCGGGGCCAACTCGAAGATGAAGGTTGTCCGAACCGATGCGGGGATTGATAAGAAACCGATGGCTGCACACCATCATGAAAGCGATGAGAAACACGGAGAACACGAGAACGAGGGGGGAGAAGGCCATGAGAACGGGGAAATTATTTTAGATCCGCATATCTGGCTCTCTCCGCAGCTTGTGATGAAACAGGCCGAAAATATCGTAAATGGCCTCTGCGCGGTCGATGAAGCGGGCTGTTCCCGCTATAAAGAGGGGTATGCCCGTTTTCTGGAAGAGATCGAAATCCTTCACAAAGAGCTGCAGAAGCAGTTGGAACCCCATCGGGGCAGCCCGTTCATGGTCTTTCATCCCTCCTGGGGATACTTTGCCGAGGCATATGGACTCCGGCAGATCCCGGCCGAGATCGAAGGCAAACGTCCCAAACCGGCCGAGCTGAAGGATCTGATCCAACTTGCGCAGCGGGAAAAGATCCGAACCATCTTTGTTCAGCCCCAGTTTTCGACCCAGAGCGCAAAGATCATTGCCAAGGCCATCCGCGGAAAAGTCCTCTTTATCGACCCTCTGGCGCAGGACTGGACCCAAAACCTGCGGGATTCCGCGGAAAAGATCTCCAATGCCCTGAAGGCTGAAAACCGCGGCAACAGATGATCGAAGCCCTTCAGTTCGAGTTCATGCGCAACGCCTTGATGGCCGGGCTTCTGGCCGGGATCACCTGCGGCGTCATCGGAACCCTGGTGGTGGTCAACCGGATCGTCTTCATCTCCGGCGGCATCGCGCATGCGGCCTACGGCGGCATCGGCATCGCGTTCTTCTTCGGCCTTCCCTACCTGGTCGGGGTGCTCGGCTTCTCTCTTCTGGTCTCGATGCTCATGGCCTGGGTGACGCTGAAGAACCGTCACCGTTCCGACACCGTTATCGGGGTTCTCTGGGCCATCGGCATGGCCATCGGAGTGATCCTTATCGATCTCACCCCGGGCTACAATGTCGATCTTATGAGCTACCTCTTCGGCAGCATCCTCGCGGTTCCTGACAGCGATCTCTGGATCATGGCGGTCATGGGCGCTCTGATCCTCTTTTCGGTCTTCTTCTTCTATCACGAGTTTCTGGCCATGTCCTACGATGCGGAATTTGCCCAGCTCAGAGGGGTCCCGGTCGGGTTTTTCCACTTCTTTCTCATCGGCATGATCGCGCTCTCGGTGGTGATGATCATCCGGGTTGTGGGGCTGATCCTCGTCATCGCGCTCCTCACCATTCCTCCCTATATCGCGGAACGGTATACCGATTCCCTCATCAGGATGATGATCCTTTCCACAATTCTGAGCATCCTCTTTACAATCATCGGGCTTTGGCTCTCCTATACCTTCAATCTCACCTCGGGCCCTTCCATTATCATGGTCGGAGGCGCGGCATTTTTCCTCTCCTTTTTGATCGACCATTTCCGTGCCTGATCCCAACGCTGCAGGACTAAAAGCCATCTCTGCATAACCCCGAAGATTTCCCGAAAAATCTTCTCCAGCTTTATTTACAGCCTTTCTACATCCGAAATACTCCCTATTCCCTATTTTGATCTCCACTCCATCCCCTTACCATTGAAAACAGAATAGATCGGAATAGAAGGTTTTTTAAACCCTTTAACCTCTGGAAAGGAGAATGGAGAATGGATATTCATAATCCGGAAACCAATAAGGAACATGGCAAACCCAAGCACGGGCAGAACTATCCGCCGGAGCGGACCAACATTACTGATGATAAAGACGCTCCTGATTTGACACCCAATCCGGGCCTCTCAAGTGCAGGGGAAGCGAGCAAAGCCCCGAAACACGGGCAGAACTATCCGCCGGAGCGGACCGTCGTGACCGATGGGAAGGAGACCCCGGATATTACCCCGAATCCGGGTCTTTCGGGCGAGAGTAGTTCCTGGACTCATGAGGCCGGGGAAAAGGCCCGCTTCGAGGCCGGAAAGGCCAAGGAGAAGATCAAGCATCAGGGCCGGGAAAAGGCCAGGGGCTTCATCCACGAAGGCAAGGAGCGGACCGCAAAAGGGCTTTCGAACACGGCCGGCGCTATCCGGAGAGTGGGCGAGCAGTTTCAGGATCAGAACCAGGAGGGTTTGGGCCAGTATGCCGACACCATCTCCCGGCAGATCGAGGGGTTTTCCGACTACCTGGACGAAAGAAACCCGGACGAGATCATGACGGATATGCAGACCGCAGCCCGCAAACGTCCCTGGGCCGTGGTCGGCGGTGCATTCATCCTCGGGATGCTGACATCCCGTTTTCTGAAGGCTTCCAAATAATGATAAGGTCAGGAGGTTGATATGCAGATGAGAAAGGAAGATCGGTCTCTGGGAGAGCTTTTTTCGGATCTCTCCCAGGAGATCTCGACCCTGGTCCGACAGGAAGCCGAACTTGCTAAGGCGGAGATGTCCCAGAATGTGGCCAAATTTTCCAAATCGCTGATCGTTCTGGGCATTGGAGCGGCTTTTGCCTATGCCGGATTTCTGGCACTCGTCGGCGCCGCCATTGTGGGACTCTGGTATGTGATGCCCCTCTGGCTTTCGGCGCTGGTGATCGGACTGGCGACGATGATTATCGGTTTTATTTTCGTTTTCGCGGGCATCCGCCGCATGAAAAAATACTCATTGGCCCCGGAACAGACCCTGTCTACACTGAAGGAGGATAAACAATGGCTCAAAGAAGTGAAATAGTTGAAGAAGAATATCAGAAAGTCGATCTGGAGACAGCGCAACCCCATACGACCGATACCAGGGTGGCCCAAAAGAGCATTAGGGAATACAAGGTTCCCAATGCTGAAGGGATGAGCCATGAAGATCGGGAGTTGATCGATATCCGAACGGAGATTGCCAACACCCGCCGGGAAACCCGGGACACCCTTAAGGCCATTCAGGATCAATTGACGCCGGGTTATTTACGAGGCCAGGCACAGGATAAGGTTCGGGAGATGACGGTGGATCGGGCAAGGGATGCCGCAGATACAGCAAAAAGGAAGGTGAAGACCATGAGTTCCAATATTTTCGATACCATGCGCGACAACTGGCTGCCCACCGCCATGATCACCGCAGGCATCGCGTGGCTGGTCAAGGAGAACCGGAACGGGGCCAACGGACGCGATATGCACACAGACCGGGGGATGGCCTACGGCGAGGCCCCCGAATATTATGAATGGGAGAACGCGCCCGACGATCAGTTCCGTCCGAGAAATCCCTATCCCGGCGAGCCTATCCCCGAGGAACATAGCAGCAGAGGCCAGGCTGCAAAAGAGAGCATCCGAAATATCGGCACAAAGACCTCCCATGCCGCTTCCCGGGCCGGTGAGAAGACCCGGTCTACGGCAAAAAAAGTGCGCAGCGGTGCCAGTCAATTCGGTGAGGATACCCGATATCAGTACCGGAGAGCCAGAAGAGGCTTTTTCGAAGAGCTTCAGGAGAATCCGCTGATGATTGCCGGCGCGGCCCTGGCCATCGGCGCTTTTTTCGGCCTTGCTATCCCCGAAACCGAATATGAAAATGATATGATGGGCGAATATCGGGATGATATGATGGATGAGGCAAAGAAAAGAGGTCAGGATACATTTGAAAGAGCCCAGCATGTTGCAGAGCATGCGGCTGAAGAGGCCATGAGCGCGGGCAGGGAGGAAGCTGAAAGGCAGGATCTCACCACCTGATACCCTGTTGCATTGATCTCCGCAGAACCACCGGAATCCCCCTTTTTGAAAGGATTTTTCAAGAAGGGGGATTCTTTTTTGGGCAAAACCAATAATATTTCCTTTACGTTTGTCCAAAACCGATGTATTTTTGAACCTGTCAAAATGGATGGAAAAGAGATGCAAGAGAAATAACCGATGCTTCAACAGAATCAATTTAACGGTAAAAAAGCTCCAGACCTGCTCAATTATGAGCGGTTTTTAAATTCCCTTTTGAAAAGCGACCGCCGCGATTGCGCAGATGTGGTCTATGGACATATGGACCGAAAGCTGCCGGTGAAATCCCTCTATCAAAATCTTTTCCGGCCATCCCTCTATCGAGTGGGCGAGCTGTGGGAGCAGAATCGGATCTCCGTGGCCACGGAACACATGGCCACCGCCATCACCGAAGGACTGATGAATGAGATCTTTCCGAAGATCATCTCTTCCAAAAGGGTCGGAAAACGGATTATAATTGCAAGCGTGGAAGGGGAGATGCATCAGGTGGGCGGAAAGATGGTGGCCGATATCTTCGAGATGCACGGCTGGGACAGCTTCTATGTCGGCGCCAATACCCCTGTAAGGGAGCTGATGCGCCTGATGGAGGAGATCTCTCCCCATCTGCTGGGGCTCTCGTTGAGCGTCTATTACCATTTCGGGGCTTTAAAAGAGATGATCCGGAAGATCCATCAGCGCTGGCCGGACCTGCAGATCCTGGTGGGGGGGCAGGCCCTTGCCTTCAACCGCTCGGAAATGGTATCCTCCTTGCCGAATGTATTGTATCTCGATTCACTGGATGCGGTGGAGAAACATCTTCAAAATCACTGATTTCAGACATGTCGATACGCGCTGTCAATCCCAACCCCGTTGATTTTCCAGAGAGCCTCCGATGAAAGGAACAGAGATGGATTATGAATATCTGATCGCATCGGCCCGGAAGCTGAAATCTTTTCCGGCCGCTTCGGCACAAGCCTATGATCGAAATCGGGAGAAGATGGCGGCCGAGGTGACCGCTGTCCTGGAGAAGCGCTCTGATATCGAAAAGATCGTCGGGGCCGACAACCTGGAGATGATGCGGGACAACCACCGGAACCATGCCCGGTTCATCGCTTCGATTCTGAAGGATTTCAATCCGGAAGTCCTTGTGGAGACCATCCTCTGGGTCTATCGGGCATACCGCTCCCGGGGATTTCATGTCACCTACTGGGCATCCCAGCTCAACGTCTGGCTGCAGATCCTGGAAAAGAACCTGCCGCCTGAAGATTATAAAGCCATCTATCCCCTCTATGACTGGCTCATCGTCAACCTTCCCATTTTTTCAAAACTCTCCGGAAAGCAGCTTGAATCGAGATTGCAGGAGGCCGTGCCGGGGCACGGTTAGTACCGGCCGGAGATGCTTTCCATAGAAGAGATCCTGAAGGAATCCGCAAGCCCCCTGCCGAAAATCTGGGAGGAGAGTCTCTCTTTGTCCCTGGGGGTTTTCGACCCGGAGGGCTCTCTCTGCTATGCCAATCGCGGAATGCGCCTGCTTCTCCAACTGGAGGAGAATCCCGTTCCCACAGACTGGTTCATCAATCCGACTTTTGAACGTCTGGCCGCAGCGCCAATCTCCCCCGAACCGATCTTTGAAGGGTTCATGACCTTTGGCGACGGCCGGCAGATCAGCAGAGCCGTGCTGGGGAAGGTCTATAGGCAGAAGAATCATCTGCTGGTGGCCGGGGAATACGATGTCATGGAGCTGGATCGCCTCAACCGGGAGGTGCTGGACGCCAACAAGGAGATCAATAACCTCCAGCGGAAGCTGCTCAAGGAGAAGGCGACCTTAGAGCATACCCTGGATGAACTTCGAAGAACCCAGGAGATGCTCATCCAGTCGGAGAAGATGAATGCGCTGGGCCAACTGGTGGCCGGGGTGGCCCATGAGATCAACAACCCGATTGCCTATGTGAGCAGCAATGTCCACAGTCTGGGGGACAGTTTTGCCGACCTTTCCGAAGCCTTTTCGGATCTTGAGGGGCTGATCCGGGAGAGTGCCGATCCGCAATCGCCAGCGCGGCTTGAAAAGATCCGGCAAGACCATGACATCGACTTTGTGCTGGAGGATTTCGGGGATCTGAGATCCGCGACCCTCGATGGGCTGGACCGGGTCAAGAAGATTGTGGAGGATCTTAGAAACTTCTCCCGGCTGGACGAATCGGATCAGAAGCGGGTCGATCTGCTGGAGAATCTGGAAAGCGTTCTCGCTATCGCGGGTCCCGAGCTGAAGAAGCAGCGGATCGAACTCGATATCGAGGTGGACAAGGGGCTGCTGATGGATTGCTATCCCGCGCTGCTCAACCAGGTCTTCATGAATCTGATCATCAACGGGGTGCAGGCCATGGAGCCGGGCGGGATTCTGACCATCCGGGGATGGGCCGAGGAAGCCGAGATTCTCATCACAGTCTCCGATACGGGAATGGGGATTCCGGAGGAGATTCGGGATCAGATTTTCAACCCTTTTTTCACCACAAAGCCGGTGGGGCAGGGAACCGGCCTCGGGCTGAGCCTCGCCTATCGGATCATCACAGACAAACACAAAGGAACTCTGACCGTCGATTCATCCCCGGATAAGGGAGCCGTTTTCACGATCACAATTCCCAAGGAGAATCCATAATGGCCGAAATTCCGGTATTCGATGAGAAAGGAAAACTCCTCGTCATCGATGACGAGCCGGAGATCATCCGTTCACTGAAGCGCCAGTTCCGCAAGCGATATGAGGTATATGTGGCTGAAAGCGCGGAAGCAGGATATAAGATCATGACGGAGAATGAGATCCATGTGATCATATCGGATCAGCGGATGCCGGGGATGACCGGAACCGAGTTCTTCAGAGCGGTCAAAAGCCGTTTTCCCGATGCGATCCGCCTCATCCTGACCGGCTATGCCGATATCCGGGCGGTGATCGGGGCCATCAACGACGGGAACATCTTCCGCTATATCACCAAGCCCTGGGAACCGGGTGAGCTGGATACGATCGTCGATCAGGCCTTCGAGCATTACCGGCTGACTCGGCAGAACCGGCAGCTTATGGAGGAACTGAAGCGTTCCAACGAGATCCTGGAGGAGTGCGTGCGGCAGCGAACCGCAGAGCTTGAGAAGGCCAATGAGGTGCTGAAGGCCCTCAATCAGCAGAAGGACGAGTTTTTGGGGATTGCGGCCCATGACCTGAGAAATCCGCTGGGAGCCATCATCGGCTTTGCCCGGATCATGCTGGATGACGAGCAGGTGATAGGTTCGGAATCTCTTTTGGAAAGCTTCGATATCATTCTCCAGAACGGAGAGCATATGCTCACCCTGCTGGATAACTTTCTCGATGTTTCTGTCATGGAAAGGGGGCAGATCAATATTCAGCCAGAGCCTCTCGATCCGGTCGAAGTGATGGATGTCTCGATCAAACTCAATCGGATTCTGGCTCAGCACAAGGGCATTGAATTGATGGCCGAAGTCGCTCCGGATCTTTTCGAACTCTTCTTTGATCCCGAGGCCATTCACCAGGTGCTGAATAACCTGATCGGAAATGCCCTCAAGTATTCAAAGGCCGACACCCGTATTCATATTAGAATGGAGGCGATTCCAAAAGGGGCCCGGATCTCGGTGACGGATGAGGGGCCCGGCATCTCCAAAGAGGAGCAGAAGAAGCTCTTTACCGATTTCGGTTTTGCCAGCTCGAAACCCACTGGAAACGAGCGGAGTTCCGGGCTGGGGCTTTCCATCTGCCGGCGGATCGTTGAAGCGCACCACGGAACCATCGGCGTGGAGAGCGAACCGGGAACGGGAAGCTGTTTTTATTTTGAAATTCCTTCAGCTTTGAAACAGGCAATCCACGGAGATGAAGAAGATGGATCACCGAATAGATCCTAAGCCCCGGCGACTTTTCCCCCTGGTGCTGATTTTCGTGCTGCTGACCGGATGCGCGGGGTCTTCTCCCACCCGAATCCCGGAGGGGAAGAATACCGGTGCTGGCAGAAGCGTGGTGATACGTCCGCCCCAGGTCGTCCGGCCCCCGGAGAAAAACATGTCTCGCATCGGAACCCATATCGTCGGCACATCGGTCGAAGGTCGGGCTATTGAAGCGGTTGTGATGGGCGAGGGACCTGCAACAGTGCTGGTTTTGGCCGGCATCCACGGGGATGAAACGGCTGGGACTCTCCTGGCTCAAAGATTGCGGGAATACCTGAGCCGATACCCGGAGCTGCTGACCGATCGAAGGCTGGTGCTGATCCCGGAAGTCAATCCCGACGGCGGGGTTCGGGGAACCCGGGAGAATTTCCGGGGGGTGGATATCAACCGGAACTTCGACACCCGGAACTGGACAGACGCCCCCGAACACGGAGTGTATCCCCTGTCGGAGCCTGAAACCCAGGCCGTGGTACGTGCGGTGGCCATCCATAAGCCGGTGCGGGTGATCGCCCTCCACCAGCCCCTGGCCTGCATCGACTACGACGGCCCGGGCCTGGATCTTGCCCGGTACATGGCCGATTTCGCGCCTCTGCCGATCCAAAAGCTCGGGGCACAGCCCGGCTCATTCGGCAGTTTTGCCGGATTGCTGCTCGGCATACCCATCATCACCTATGAACTGCCCCAAGGCGCGGAATTCCTTACCGGAGATCTTCTCTGGGAGCGGTACGGCTTTGCGCTGATCGCGGCCCTCCGCTATCCGGTGGAGGAGAAGGAGAGGGCTTACGCATCGAGGGGATATGACAAAGCCCTGACCCCATTTTTTCCGGCAGCTCGATAATCGATGCTCGTCAATTCCCAAGAGCACGGAACTGCCTGCTGAAATCCAAATAGAGGAGTCTTATCAATGGCGTTGAACATGGATGCCATCGGCCGAAAGATCGGGCCCATGGCCAAAACCTATACCTGGAAAGACCCGGCGCTCTATGCCCTCGGTGTTGGCGCGGGCTTTTCCGAGCTGGAATACTCTTATGAAAAGGATCTTAAAGTGCTGCCTACATTTTCGATGGCGGCCATTTTCGATTTTTTCTGGGAGGTGGGAGCCCTTTCCGCGGTCAACCCGGCCGGGGTTCTCCACGGAGAGCAGGAGCTGATCTTCCACAATCCCATCCCGGCCCAGGGAACATTGACCACTGAGGGCGCGATCACCGACTATTTCGACAAAGGGGAGAAAAAGGGCGCGCTGGTGGTGGCCAAAAGCGACACGACCCATTCAAACGGAGAGAAGCTCTTCACTAGCATCATGACGATTTTCTCCCGCCTGGACGGCGGTTTTGGCGGAGAGAATGCGCTGAAAAAGGCGGTCTCCTTTCCCGAAGATCCGCCCCATATGACGGTTTCCGATCTACCTTCGGAAGATCAGCCCCTTCTCTACCGGCTGACCGGGGATCTCTTTCCCCTACATGTGGACCCGGAATTCGCGAAGATGTGCGGATTCGAGCGGCCCATCATGCATGGCCTCTGCACCCACGGTTTTGCCTGCCGGGCCCTGATCCAGAGCCTTGTGCCGGGAGAGCCGGAGCGGGTCCGGGGACTCGGATGCCGCTTTACAAAACCGCTCTATCCCGGCGTGCCCATCGAGACCCGGATCTGGAAAACGGAGAAGGGTGCGGCCATCTGGAGAACGGTCAATGGCCAAACCGGTGAAATCGTCATTGATAACGGGACATTCTATTACGACGAGTAGCATATCATCCCGCTCTTTTTTGCCGAAACATCCTCCATCCCCCTTGAAAAAGTTCCATTTTTGTGGTCCTTGATAGTCAGCAACGGATAAAAGAACCCTACAAGGAACGAATTCAATGATGGAAATATGGCAAAAACATCGGAAAAGGCGACCCCTGAAAATAGCGCTCCTCTTTTTCTTGCTGTCGGGAATATTCTTCCTGGCCGGCTGCCCGGTCCAGCAGCGGGTATGCGGTACCGATGCCATCCAATACTGTGATGTGCGCGGAAATTTTACGGGCCAGTGGTATGATTTCTACGAGCGGGCCCTCTCCTGTATGGAGGGCGGCTGTTATGCCTCGGCCCAAGAGGATCTGACCGAAGCCATCGCGCGGCGGTATGAGGATCAGCGCAGGGCCCGGGCTATGGGGATGCATTTCCTCGACTATTTTCCCCATCGGGAGCTGGGACTGGTCCATTACCTTTCGGGAAATGATGAGTCGGCCAGAGACCAACTGGAACTCTCCATCGCGCAGTATCCTTCGGAAAAGGCCCATTACTATCTGGATCTGGTGCGGAAAAGGCTGATGGCGTCGCGTCAGCTTCATCCCACCGCACCGGTCATCCTTCTCTCTTCTCCGGAAGCGGATGAAAAAGAGGCGGTGATCTGGACCCGAGACGATCCGGTCCGCATCGCGGGAATTGCAAAGGATGAACAATTTGTCTCGGCTGTCCGCATCGGGGAGAAGGAGGCTTTTCTCGAAGCCTCGGGACGGGAGGTGCAATTCGAGGAGCAGCTCCGTCTGGATGGTGGCCGCCATGAAATCCCGGTGGTTGCGGAAAACCTTCCGGGCCAAAAGACGGTTCGAAAACTGATCTTTCAGGTGGACCGCTCGGGCCCCGTGCTGCTGATCGAGCGGTTTGTGCCCCGGTATTTTGTAAAGGGGCATCTATTCGACGATGCCGGGGGGCTCTCTCTTTCCATCAACGGAAGACCGGCCGAGCTGTCCCCGGGAAAACGGGTGGGATTCGATTTTGAACTATCCATGGAAGAGGATCATGTCGAAATCGCTGCCTGGGATCGGCTCGGCAATGAAACCCGGATTCTTCTGCCGGATTCCGGTGCGGAAGCGGCATCGGGTCCGCTTTTTGCCAGCAATGATCCCCTTTTTGCTCTTTGGGCCGGCCGATCGAATCGGGATGCGGGCCCCATCATCCGCATCGACGGCCTGGCCCATGAGGATCTGATCTATCGGGAAAGCCTTCCCCTGGAGGCCGAACTCAAAGGCGCAAATAATATCGAGACCGTGGAGGTCAATGGTGCGGATGTGCCGGTGGGGCTGCCCGGAAAGCACCTCTTCATCAACCGGTTTGTCCGGCTGGCCCAGGGGAGAAACGAGATCACTGTCCAAGCCACGGATGCCAGGGGCCTCACCAGCCATCTCCGTCTCCCCCTGATCCGGAAGGTTCCCGAGGTCATGCAGGTCAAACATCGATACGGACTCTCAATTCACCCATTCGAGTTCACTCAGGGCGCGGCAGATCGATTGCTTTTCCAGTATCGGTTTCTGGATCATCTCGTGGAACTGAAGCGATTCCGTCTGATGGTCAATGAGGATCTTCGCAGTTCCTTTGCCGCACAGAACCTGCTGAAGAACCAAGGGGAGATGCCGGAAAACGGAAATGGAGCGCCCCATGCGGTCCTGCTGGGCATTCTCTACGAGACCCGAGAGGGAATGGAGATTGCGGCCCGAATCGTGGAGATCGAATCGAGGCAGACCCTTGCCACCGCAGATGTATTTCTCCCGGCAAACGGGGAGAATGGGATGGATCAAATGTCTGCGCGGCTTGCCCGGAAATTCTTCCGCAGCTTTCCCATGGTCACCTCAGATATCATACACATCTTTGGAGATCGGATGGAGGTAAAACCGACCCAGTGGATGCCGGTGAAGGGGAATCTTCGGGTGGGATGGCCCCTGCTGGTCTATCGGGAGCAGTCGCCGGAAAATGATCTTCACGGTTCGGACATGCCGGTGCTTCAGGAGACATCAGTGATTGAGATCGGAGACGGAACCTTTTCGGCCGAGCTGGCAGATCAGGAGAAGGGAAAGATCCGGCTGATGGACAGGGTGATCACCCGATGACCACTGACAAGGAGCTGAAAATCCTGGAGAGCTGCATCCGGCGCAACCGGTGCGAGGGGCTGGTGGAGCAGTACTGGAACCTTGTCTGCAGCACGGTCAGGAAGACCTTTCGAGTCAAAAATGCGCCCATTGCAAACGATCAGGTGGAGGATATCTGCCAGGAGGTTTTTTTTCAACTGCTGGACGACGACCGCCGGCGCCTGCGCCGCTTTACCCCGGCAAAAGAGCACAGCCTGGCCCGATGGATCGTGGTGATCGCAACCCATACCACATTGAATTTTCTCCGGAAGCATGGATATGACAGCTTCATGGGCCAGAATGGCCGGACCGAAGTGGACGAGGATTTCCGGGCCCAGGGGGACATCGAGCGCGCGATTCTGAACAAAGTCACGGTGGACAGTGCGCTCCAGGTGATCTCCCACATCGACCGGATCGTCATCAAACTCTACCGCCTCGGCGTGCCGGCAAAGGATATCGGCCTCATTATCGATTCCTCGGAGGCCGCGGTCAACAACCGGATCAGCCGGATCAAAAAGACCCTCAGCGAGTTCATCGACTATCAGAATAGCTGATCTGGATTTTTTAAAAAACCATCGTCCGATATCCAAATTTTTTTTTGACAGAAATCTCCCTTCCCCGGTGTATTGTATAGTTAAAGGATCAAAAAAAGGGGGATAAAGATATGTCAGCAAATCTGGGAATGGATACGGAAATGGGAATGGATTTCAGCAAAATCATGAGGAGTCCGTTATTGCAGGTAATTCCTGAGTCGGATCGCATCATCATCCGGCTTCACTCCTACGGTCTCAGTTCTGAAGATATTGCATTCGTGGTCAGCAGCACGGCGGAAGAGGTAGAGACCAAGATCGAAACCATCAAACAGACCCTTAACGAATTCGAACCGTTTTTATAGCGGAAGAAAGGAAGCATGCCATGAGATCGGGATGTTTCGATATAACGACACTGGCCGAATATATCGACGAACAGCTCTCCGCCCGGGAAAAGAGTGCGGTGGAGGCTCATATTGCCCAATGTGACGAGTGTATGGAGACCTTTGCCGTTTCAAAACAGATTCTGGCCGGGATGGATCTTTCAAAACAGCGTGTCCCGGCGCCCCTTGCGGTTATTGCCGAGGTGCTGTCAGGTGTGCGGCAGAAGGCGCGGAGCCTCATTCGCTGGGCCACGGATCTGACGCCGCCGGCCTGGTTTATGGCGCCGAACCTGTCGCCGGTCCGTTCCGGTGCCGCAGCTCCTGCCGGGGTCGAGGCCGTTACGGTTGAGCGGAACCTGGATAACCTCCACGCGGAGCTTTATGTTCAGCGTACAAAGGCCGAGCGTTCAATGATGGCGATACGGGTGCTGAAGGAAAGTGAACCGGCAAAGAATGTCAGTATCACTTTGAGCCGGGAAGGCGGCCGTTCTATGGCACGTTTTTTGAATGAAGAGTATGAAGTGTTCGACCGACTCCTTCCCGGCGCCTACCGTCTCCGGCTGGAGCAGGAGGATCGTCTGAAGGGGGTCTACCGCTTTGAACTCGATGATGAAGGTTTCCATGAAAGAGAAGACGATACACCTTGAGATCACCCGGGAGAGCGATGCCATAAAGATCGGCCTCCACGAGACCGAGGAGGTGATCTGGCGGTATGAGAGCGTCCCGGTCCCCATTGCGCGGATCGAGACCCGGTGCAAGGAGATGCTGGAAGATCTCAACCGGGCCAGCCGAAACGGCGGGGGCCGTCAGGCCTACGAAAAGCTCAAGACCTTGGGCCGGATGCTCTGTGACGAACTGCTCACCAGGGAGATAAAGGATATTCTGTCGGCCACGGATGCCGAATATCTAATGCTGCGGCTGGACGACAATCTGGTTCACATCCCCTGGGAGCTGATCTGTCTGGATCAGGAATTTCTCTGCCAGCGCTTCGCAACAGGGCGGGTGGTGAAAACCCGGCAGGAGATCGCAAAGACCCTCCCGCGTAATCTTTCCCGGCCATTGAAGATGTGGATTCTCGCGGACCCGGGGGGCGATCTCGATGTTGCGGATACAGAGGGATTGAAGATTTTTCAGGAGATGGCCCGGATGAACGGAAAGGCCGCGATCATCGACCCGGCCCTGGACAGCGAGATCTCCGCAGATGACATCCGGGCATGTCTGAAGGATTATGATTTCGTCCATTTTGCCGGACATGTCGATTATGATGGGGCAAATCCGGGAAAAGGCGGCTGGCGTCTGGCAGAGGGGCACTTCACCGCAGAGGATATCGACCGGATGGCCGGGGGCGCTCCCATGCCGACGCTGGTCTTTTCCAATGCCTGCCAGTCCGCGCGCACCGAAGTCTGGGACTGGAAGGGGGACAGCAACGGCCAGAGCGGCTCCTACGGACTGGGCAACGCGTTTTTGCGTTCCGGCGTCAAGCATTATGTGGGAACCTCCTGGGAGATCATGGATGAGCCGAGCAGCTATTTTGCGCAGACTTTCTACGCTCACCTGCGGGCCGGTAAATCTACCGGGGAGGCGATCCGGTCGGCTCGTACCGAGATGGCCGATCAGTTCGGCCTCGATATCTGCTGGGTCAGCTATATCCTCTATGGAGATCCCACTGTCCGCTATTTTCGAAATGAGCAGAACTGCCGCAGCGCCGGTGCCGAAGAGATGGAGAAGGCCGGGGCCGGAATCCCGGCCGAGATCCGCACCCGGGGAGGGCTCTTTCAAAACCCCATCAATACCACCCGGCTTCGGGAGATGAAGACATGGATCATCGCTCTGATGGTGATTGCGGTGGTGGGGCTGGGAGCGCTGACCGGCGTGACCTACGTCCGGCATGGTGGCGGTGCAGGCAGTGATCCGGAACGGATGGCCATAGAGCAGATGCTCATTGAGCGGGCCGAAAAGCAGCAGGCCCGAACCGAACGGCTTTTCGAAGAACTGGCCGGGCTGACCGAGGGGCTGCCTGCTTTGGCCCGGGACCGGGAAAAAGGCCCTAAAAGTCTGGCTGCGGTCTTCGACTCCCGCTCCATCCGGGGCGGGCAGGAGAAGATGATCCTCTATGCCATCCAGGACGGAATTCTACAGTCGGGTATCGATTTTCGGCTATTGGAACAGGATTCCTTCGACATCATTATAGACGAGCTGGTTCGAAAAATCCGGCTCACCCCGCCCCGGGAGAGAACCCGTCCCAATCTGCTGATGCCGGATCTTCTGCTTATCATTGAGGTTCACCATCAGGGGCCGGACACACTGGTGCTGATGCGGCTGGTGGATCAGGAGACGAGGAGCATTTTAGAGACCGTTTTTGAAGAGTTGGACGGCAGCCGTCAGATCCTACAGCAGCGGGCAGTATTGACAAAAAACCTTTTGCAAAAACTGGGAAAGTATGAGACAGAGGTGACAAAGAACGCTCGCGGGTAGGCCGGACCGACAGGTTTGAAGTCCGGTCTTTTCCCTTTCCGGACCGGAACCTATCGGAAGTTGGTCGGAGGTTGGCATGATCAAAAGGGTTTTGCCGCTCTTTCTCACACCATTTTTCTTTTTTTATCCGCTGATGATCTTTATTTTTCCGAACCCTGCGCTGTGCCAGGAAGGCGGCCTTGCGGTGGGAAAGGTTGAGATCGCCTCCTCCCCGAATCCCGTCGGCTCCGGAGCGAGGGCACTGGGAATGGGCGGCGCATTCATCGGTGTGGCCGATGACGCGACCGCAGCCTCCTGGAATCCCGGTGGGCTGGTGCAGTTGAAGACGCCGGAGGTTTCGATGGTGGTCAACGGCGTTCATCGGGTTGAAGAACTCTTTTATGTCAACAATCCGGAGGCCAACGGTCCCCAGAGCATCTCCGATTGGGATCTGAACTATCTCAGTGCGGTCTATCCCTTCAACCTCTTCGACAGGAATATGATCCTGTCGCTCAACTACCAGAATCTCTATGATTTTGATCAGGAGTGGCGGTTTCCGCTGACAACCTCCCAGCAGACCCCGTTCGGAGCATTGAGGACAGATGTCAATGTTCACAGCCAAAAGGAAGGAACCCTTTCGGCCATTGGTCTTGCCTACTGTATCCAGATCATTCCGGAACTCTCATTCGGCTTTACGTTGAATTTCTGGGATGATGACCTGACAGAGAATGAATGGAAATCTCTCTATAGGGCGCAGGGTTCGAGCGGCGCTTCCGTACCCGGATTTTCTTCGACTTTCCGATTCCAGACCATCGACAGATACGCTTTCAGCGGGTTCAATTTCAATCTCGGTATGCTCTATCGCTCAACGGACCGGCTGACCATCGGAGCCGTTTTCAAATCTCATTTTACTGCTGATCTGAAGCATTATCGGCAGATAAAATCGGACCTGAATGGAATGGAGACTTTGGCTGTTGAGGAGACTGTGGATGAGGAGATGGAAATGCCCATGTCTTATGGCATTGGTTTGGCCTATCGTTTTTCCGATGCCCTAACCCTCTCTGCGGATCTGTATCGGACGGAATGGGACGATATGACGATTACGGATGACAAAGGGGAGGAGTTTTCTCTTTTTACAGGGATGCCTGCGGAAAGTTCCGATATCGATGCTACGCACCAGATACGATTCGGGGCGGAATATTTGCTGATTCGACCCAACCGTTCTTTGGTATTTCCTTTTCGAGCCGGTTTTTTCTATGATCCGGCTCCGGCACAGGGAAATCCCGACGATTATTACGGTTTCAGCTTAGGGTCGGGGATTGCAGCCGGAAAGATGATTTTCGATATGGCCTACCAGTTCCGATACGGTAATGATGTCGGAACATCTTTGGTTCCGGACTATCAATTTTCCGAAGATGTCGAAGAGCATTTGATATATTCTTCTTTCATCTTCCATTTTTGATCCGAAAGGATGTAAATGGAGACGATTCCCCATCTTTGGAGCAAATTTTAATGGCTACAGGTAACAGAATACTTTAAACCTTAAAATAATTTTAAGGTTTTGCTTCGATTTTTTGAGCAATAGAACCTATGGCAATAACAGAAATTTTGCACCATCTGACTGATATGAATAAGAATATATTATGAATATTTTTTTCCTTTTCAATCGGTATCAATTTTGCTATAGTGAAAAATAGAATAGTCGTAACGGTGTAGAAGGGCAAAGCTGCCGAAAGGCTGTGACGCAAAGCTACGGGTCTAAATCCTCCTCTGCTGAGAAAAGGAGGGCATGACCGCCGGGCTGCCGAACGTTGCAGGATAACAACGCCTTTGGGAAGCAAAACGTCCCCAAAGGCGTTGTTGTTTGGGCGTCTCGGTTCCTTTACTTTGAATCGTAGTACTTTTAAATGTATCAAATTATTTCAAAGGGGGACAAAATGAAAAGACGCGTTGTGTGTTCAAAGGTTCTGTTGCTGGTCTGTCTGACGCTTATGCTTACGGCAGGTTCCGTTTTTGCGCTGGATGCCGGTGTTTTTCATCGGGTAGATGTCTCGGCTGCGTCTAATGCGCAGGGCAAGAAGCTTGAGATCACCAATCCGGAAAAGAACGGATATGTGGACGGCTATTTTCTGCCGGTCAGTTGGAGGGATATGGAGGTCGAGGCAAGTAGTTTGACCTATCCGGATAATTACGCCCAGAGCGGAAAAACCTATATAATTTCCATCATGGATCCGGTCAAAAATGTACTTCTTGAGCGAACCGTCGAGAATCTAAACTATTACGTCTTTTCCTATGATGAGATCAGAGATGTTCTGGAGCGGGATACCTATTTTATCCGCGTTGAGACAGAGGATGTACCGGGTGCGCCTTCCCCGCCGATTCGAGTTTTCTATGACAAACCCTACAATGATCCGCCTCCCTACCAGGAGGGAATGGATGTTCCTCTCGATGCGGAGATATCACCATTTGACGGAGATTTGAAATCTTTCAATGCCCTCAGCTATACTACCTGTTCCTCGTGCTTCATGCAATATTGGCCGGGATATGTCGTCATTTATGTCAATGCAACCCATTATACCAAGAATATTCGTATGTACTGTAATTCCATAAGTTTATACAATCAATCCTACTCCAGCAGCTACAGCGGACCCATTTTCCTTCCCATCAATGCCGGCTATAACTATAATGTTACCTATAATGATTACCGCTACAGCGGCAACCGGTGCATCAACGTCCGACCCTATACCTACACCATCATCCAGTTCCCCTAACAGGTCTCCCTCCCGGAGCCCTGATTGTATATAAGTAGAAAAGAGCCCGGTTCTTCAATGACCGGGCTCTAAATCTGCCGCAGCGCACTGCATACAGCAGATTGCGGCAACCGGCTTT